>NZ_DASVSF010000109.1 GCF_036388275.1 Longimicrobium sp. | reverse complement strand
GTCACCCTGACCCAGCACCAGGGCACCCGGGTCAGCTACGAGCCCAGGGACGTGCTGGACGCTGCTGCGACCGCCCTGCTGGCCGTGAACACCCCGGACGCCGCCGCCTGGGCCGACACCATCTACCGGCTGGCCGCCGGGCAGACCCCGACCAACTGGAGCACCCTGTGAGCGCACCTGCGATCCACATCCCGGACAACACGATCGCCAGCTTCAGCGACCTGGGGAAGTTCGCCCAGTGCCGCCGCGCCTGGTACCTGGGCACCTACCGCAAGCTCCGGCTGAAGGACGAGCCCCCGACCGGGCCGCTCCCGTTCGGCTCCCGGATCCACGCCGCGCTGGAGGCCTACTACGACCTGGGCCTGCACCCGGCCGAGGCGTGGAAGCAGCTGATGGCCCACGAGTACGCGGTGGCCGAGGCCAACGGCAACCCGTTCATCGAGGCCCTGGACAAGGAGTCGAAGCTGGGCCACCGGATGATGGAGGGCTACCTGGAGTGGCTGGAGGCCGACGGTGAGGACGCCTACTTCGACACCGTCGCGGTGGAGCAGGCGCTGACCCACGAGCTGCCGATGGTGGTTGACACGCCCGATGGCGACACCGAGGTGACCATCCTGCTGCGCGGCAAGCTGGACCGGCAGATTCGGCGGAAGTCCGACGGCACCATCTACGTGGCGGACTTCAAGACGATGGGCAACTTCGGGGAGCCCGCGATGGTCACCCTCTACAAGTCGCCGCAGCCCCGGCTGTACCGGCGGCTGCTGAAGGCCAACGACCCGGACTCCGACGTGCGCGGCGTGGTCTACACGCTGCTGCGGAAGGTGCTGCGCACCCCGACCGCCAAGCCGCCGTTCTACAAGCGGGTCACCATCGAGATCTCCGAGGTCGAGCAGGCCGCCTACGACGTGCGCCTGGAGGGTGCGGTCTCCGAGCTGGCCCGGACCCGGTTCGCCCTGGACGCCGGGGTGGACCACCGCCGGATCGCCTACTTCCAGCCCGGCTGGCAGTGCGCCACGTGCCCGTTCAAGCTGCCGTGCGACCTGATGCAGTCCAGCCCGCAGGGTGCCGAGGACATGCTGGCCGACCTCTACACCGAGGGGAACCCGTGGGCCCGGTACCTGGCCGACAGCGCCGGGGACGCCGAGATCTCCGGGGGCCCGGCCTGATGAAGTACACGCTGGTCCACTTCCCGCCGCTGGACCGCCACTCCACCGTGGCCTTCCGGCTGCCGAGCCCGCAGAACGCCCACGAGGCCATGCTGACCCTGACCCTGTCCCGTGGGTCCTGGGAGTCCCAGGACAGTCCGGAGACGATCACCATCACGATGTCGGCGGACACCGGAGACCCGACGTGAAGAAGGGGCAGGCAGCGGTCCGCAACGACCTGCACGCCCGGTTCCGGCATGAGGGCAGGAGCACAGCCTGCAAGGGCTGCGAGCAGGCCGCCAGGGCGCTGCTGGGCTCCGCAGGTCGCGTGCCGCGCGCCCGGCGCTCGGGAGAGCCCGTCGAGCACCTGACGGCCGCTGAGCTGGACAAGGCCAAGCACTTCGGCCGGATCATCCAGACCCCCGGCCATCGCGGCTACCTCCGGCACACCGAGCCCGAGGGTCGGGGCGTCTACGTCTGCACGACCTCCGGCGTCTGCACCTACCCGCCGGACACGCTGTTCTCGGTCTGGGGCCCCTAGTAGCTTCCTGCCGCAGAGTGCGGTAGGTTATGTCAACACGATCAACAACAACACGAACCCGAATCAGACTCAGAATCAGACGATCTCGATCACTGAACACTGAACTGACCGGGCTCGGAAACGGAGCCCGATGACCACCGTCAACGCCCTCTCCATGCTGGTCCACGGACCGAGCAAGGCGGGGAAGTCGCTGCTGGGGGCCTCCACCCCCTGGCCCCGCGTGATGCTGGACGTGGAGAGCGCCGCCCGGTTCCTGCCGATCAAGTCGATCATCTGGGACCCGATCGTCGGACCGCCTCCCGCGCCGAAGATCGTCAAGGGTGAGCCCGAGTGGGACACGGCCGTCGTGCCGACCCGCAACTGGTCCACCGCCCTCCAGGTGCTGGACTGGCTGAAGCAGGGGGAGCACCCGTTCCGGTCCGCCACGGTGGACTCGATCTCGGAGCTTCAGTACCGCTACGTCGAGCACGCCTCCGGCCGTGAGCAGATGAAGATCCAGGACTGGGGCGCTGCGCTCCGCGAGGTCGGCGGCTTCGTGCGGGACCTCCGGGACCTCACGATGCACCCGACCAAGCCGCTGGAGGCCGTCGTGCTGACCTCCATGACCAAGGAGGACCAGCAGGGGACCATGCGCCCCTACCTCCAGGGCCAGCTGGCCACGCAGATCCCGTACCTGATGGACGTGACCGCGTGGATCTACGTCGAGCCCGACGTGAACGGCGTGGAGACCCGGTTCCTCCAGACCCGCCGGATGAACAACAAGGAGGCCGGGGAGCGGGTGGGCGGCCGGATCCCGCCGATCATCCAGTTGCCGCAGGTCACGGGCGACACCGAGGACGAGATCCGCGCCAAGAACGTCACGTTCGAGAAGTTGATCAAGATGGTCTACAAGGGCCGGGGCATCGCTGCACCGGCGCACACCGGACCGACCCAGAACGAGACCCCGGTTGACACGGCCGGGGACGCCAACACCACCACTGAGCAGGGGAGCAACTGACCATGAGCGACAACGACTTCAGCTTCGCCGACGAGTTCAAGTCCTTCGGGGACGAGCTGAACGGCGTGGCCTACACCGGCGACTACACGATGAAGGTCACCAAGGCCAAGGCCAGCAAGACGGCCAAGGGCAAGCAGCAGTTCGTGGTCACCCTGGCCTTCCAGGGCGGCCCGCTCGGGGCCAAGGGGAAGACGGTGGACAACCGCCTGGTCTGGTCCCCGGAGAGCGAGGTGGCCGCCCGGATCTTCGCGCAGTCGCTCCGCGTCCTCGGGGCCCCGCAGGACTGGATCATGTCGGCCAAGCCGACCCCGGACCAGATCGCCGAGCAGATGGTCGGCGCGGTGGTCGAGGTCAACCTAAAGGCCGGGGAGTTCAACGGCCAGCCACAGACCAACGTCAACTACCGGAAGTCGGTCTCGGTCAACCCGCTCGGTGGCGGCCAGGGTGGCGCGGTCAAGACCACCTCCGCGTCGGCCGCCGCTGCGGTCTCCCTGGAGGACGAGACCGCCGACGAGCAGGTGGACACCACCACGGGCGAGGTCATCCAGGAGCCCGCCACGGCGGGCGCTGGGGCCCCCGGCTCCGCTGGCAACCCGTGGGCCTGATCCTCGGGGCCGAGCGCGGTGAGGGTCGGCCTGGCCTGTCTCTCGCCGAGCTGGGCGCGGCGGTGGACCGTGCCCGGGACGAGGCCGTGAAGACCGGGGCCGACCTGGACCAGATCTTCCCGGCCGTCCGCACCACCGTCGGCGGCAAGCCGAAGCTGAAGATCATCTCGATCGAGATCCCCTGATGACAGCGCCGGGCAGCCTCACCGCTGCCCGGCGTTGTCGTCTCGGTTGACAAGGAAGGGGGAGATCCATGAGCGTGCCGAACCTGCGGATCCGCGTGCTGACCAGCCCGGACCAGGTCGCTGACTTCTGGACGTGGCTGACACGTCCGGACCGGAAGATGGTTGCCTGCGACACGGAGACGACGGGGCTGGACTGGTGGTCCTCCACCTTCAAGGTCCGGCTGATCCAGTTCGGGGATGTCGAGGGTGGCTGGGCCATCCCGTTCGACGGCTGGACCGCACTGATCAAGGGCGCGCTGGAGTACTGCTCCCGGGCCCGGATCCCGCTGGTCTTCCACAACAGCGGCTACGACGCCCTGGCGCTCCGCGCGCACGGCATCGAGCTGGACTGGTCGATCGTGGAGGACACCTTCGTCTGGGCCGGTCTGGGCGGCTTCGCCGAGCAGGCCCGCACGCTGAAGGGCTGCGCCCAGCGCGAGTTCGGCGGCTGGGCCGGAGCCGGGGAGCGTGTGCTGCACACCGGCATGAAGAACGCGGGCTGGACCTGGGCGGATGTCCCGCTCGGGTGGAAGCCCTACCCGCTCTACGGCGTGGTTGACACGTGCATCACCGCAGGCCTGTGGGAGCTGTGGGCCCCGCGCCGGAAGCTCTGGGCGGCCGACCACGACCTGGAGATCGCGGTCATCCGGCTGGTCAACGACATGAGCTGGCGCGGCCTGCCCACCGACGGCGAGTACCTGCTGGAGCAGATCGAGGACCACCAGGCGCGCGAGGACTCGATCAAGGCCCAGCTGGCGCTCTACGGCATCTCCAACCCGGCGCAGAACGGCCAGCTGGAGGTGGTCCTGAAGAACGACGGCTACCCGCTGGCGGAGAAGACCGCGTCGGGCAAGGCCAAGCTGGACCAGGACGTGCTGAAGCTGATCGACCACCCGGCGGCCAAGCTGGTCCTGGAGTACCGCCAGGTGCACCGCTGGCGCGGGACCTACCTGGAGCCGATCTTCAACGGCGCGGGCAGCACCCTGGAGCGCGGTCTGCTGCACCCGGGCATCAAGCCGATGGAGGCCCGCACCGGCCGCATGTCGGTGGAGAACCCGCCGCTCCAGCAGCTGCCCGCCAACGACCCGGTCGTCCGCCGGGGGATCGTCGCGCGCTCGGAGGACGAGGTCTTCGTGTCCTCGGACTACGGCCAGATCGAGCTGCGGATCTGGGCGGTGATCAACAAGGACAAGAAGATGGTCGAGGCCCTGAAGACCGCCGATGCCACCGGTGGGGACTTCTTCGTGGAGCTGGGCAAGACCGTCTACGGGGAGCCGGACTTCAAGAAGGCCGACAAGCGCCGCACGCTGCTGAAGTCCACCGTCTACGCCAAGCTGTTCGGCGGCGGCATCGAGACCGCAGCGGCCACGGCCGAGGTCGATGTCTACTCCCTGGTCCCGACGTGGAAGGCCCTGGAGGCCGCCTACCCGTCCCTGGAGGACGTGGGCAACTCCCTGATCACCACGGCCAAGGACGACGGCGGCGAGACCATCCACACGGCCACCAGCCCGTTCGGCCGGGTCTTCCGGGTCAAGGACCCCCAGGAGCGCCGGAAGCTGGGCAACTACGTCACCCAGGGCACGGCCGCCATCGCGCTGAAGAAGGCCCTGGTCCGGCTGGACGCCGCAGGGTTCGGCGACACGATGCTGCTGCCGGTCCACGACGAGGTCTGCTTCTCGATCCCGAAGACCGAGGAGAAGGACGCGATGTACGAGATCGCCGAGGTGATGAACACCGTGTGGACCGAGGAGGAGTTCGGGCTGGCCGTGCGTGCCGAGCCCAGCTCCGGAGCCAACTGGGCGGAGGCCAAGGGATGAGGCAGTGGTTCGTGATCTTCCAGACCGGACCGGGGCTGGTCGGACCCTTCGAGAACGAGGGGGAGGCCGAGACCTGGGCCAAGCTCTACGAGGAGAAGTACCGCGAGATGAACGGCCCGCACGTCCTCTCCTGGCGGGTGGCGAACTCCGCGCCTCCGGCCGCCCTGGAGTGGTGGTGAAGCAGGTCATCGCGCACGGGGACCGGCTGATGCTGTCCGTGGACCCCGGGGGCACCACGGGCTGGCTGCTGTTCCGGCCGGTCGTGGACGAGGAGCAGTTGACAGGGATCGGCATCGAGCCCCTGGAGTGGGGCGAGGAGCCCTCCCAGATGGCGTTCTGCAACCGGGTCTGGTCCCTGGCCTCCCAGAACCACCCGAGCACGAAGCGCGGGCTGGACCTGATCGTCATCGAGAACTGGTACCCCCGGGAGGGCGTCCGGACCTGGGAGCCCGAGGCCGTGGAGATCATCGGCTTCTGCCGCTGGGTGATGAACAACGACCCGGAGCGGTTCTTCGTCCAGGAGGTCTCGCACGCCAAGTCCTTCGGGACCCCGGCGAAGGTGGACCACTACCGCTCGGAGAAGGTCCCGCCGCTGAACGTCGGTCGGGGCGGCGAGGGCCACGCCGTCATGGCGCTGAAGCACGCGATCTTGTTCGTGAACACCCGATGGAGCCCGGAGCCCCGACCGTGATCAACCCCGCCGAGATCAAGCCGACCGGCCTGGACATGCACGTCGCCTACCAGGCGGTCATGCCCGCCGCCGCCAAGACCGTCCGGATCCAGGACGTGAACGACGCCAGCCTGCGCCAGATCGAGCGGGTGGCCAAGGCCATCGCGCTCGCCCGCGAGGAGGGCCGCGAGGAGATCCGCCAGCAGAAGGTGCTGGCCCAGCTGATGGAGAAGCCGCGATGACCGCCACCCTGTCCAAGCCCGCCCCGGCGGTTGACACGTCCAAGCTGGAGCGTGCGACGCCCGGCATCTACCCCTTCGACATCCACGAGGGCCGGTACGCCGGGCGCATGGCGGTTTACGTGCCGCCGACCTACATGCCGCGCCTCCAGTCGATCCCGGGTGCGCTGTACTCCAAGGCCGACAGCATCTGGACGCTGCCGAAGGCCTGGCCCGCCGTGCTGGCTCTGGGGGCGATGGCGAAGGAGACCAAGCTGCCGATCCTCCCGCACCCGGCTCTCCAGGCCTGGGTCAACGAGCAGGCCGAGCACTGGGGCAAGCTCCGGGCCCTGGCGGACAAGCTGGACAAGGACGCGGTCAAGGGCCCGGACGACCTGTTCTTCCCGCACCAGGAGGTGGACGGGGACTGGCTGTCCTACGGCGATGGGATCGAGCCCACGCGCGGGCGGCTGCTGCTCTCCGAGACCGGCATCGGCAAGACCGCCGGGGCGATCAACGGGATGCGGAAGCTGAACCTGCCCGATGTCAACCGGCCGGTGCTGATCATCGCGCCGAAGAAGACCATGCGGACCGCCTGGTTCGATGACCTGACCGACTTCCTGGGCGAGGCCCCGGGCCCGGTGGTCCTGGTGACCGGCACACCGACCCAGCGGCGCAAGGCCCTGGACCAGATCGCCGAGGCCCAGACCGGGGTCGCCATCATCGGCTGGGACGCCCTGCGGATCCACACCCGGTTCGCTGCCGCGCCCGGCCAGGCGCTGAAGAAGTGCGAGGCCTGCGGCGGCCCCCAGCAGTCGGCCGAGGACACCGTCACCGAGGCGAAGTGCCAGGCGCACGCCAAGGAGCTGAACAAGATCCCCTGGGCGCTGATCGTGGCCGACGAGCTGCACAAGGCCATGAACAACACCTCCCAGACCACCCAGGCGCTCTGGGGCGTCGTGCGCAGCGCTCCCGAGGCCATGCGGTGGGGGCTGACCGGTACGCCCGTCAGCCGCCGTGTGGAGCAGGCGTGGACCGTCCTGCACTACGCGGACGCCGAGGCCTGGCCGGTGAAGACCAGCTGGATCGAGTACTACGCCGAGTCCGGCTACAACCTGGCCGGGTACTTCGAGACCTACGGCCTGAAGCCGCACCGGACCGACGAGTTCCAGCAGTGCTTCGGCGCGATCACCCGGCGTCGGCTGAAGGCCGAGGTGCTGAGCCTGCCGCCCATGATCATGGGTGGCGGCATGGTCCGCGAGGTTGACATGGCCACCGAGCAGCGCAAGGCCTACAACCAGATGCGGGACGAGATGATCCTGCTGGTCAAGGAGGGCAAGATCATCGCCTCCAACCCGATGGTCGCCACCGGGCGGCTGACCATGCTGGCCAGCGCCACCGGCTACCCGGAGGACCCCGAGGCGACCAGCGCCAGCACCGATGACGACATCCCGGTCAAGATGCTGCTGCGGATGCCCAGCGGGAAGATCGACGCCGTCCTGGAGGACATGAACGGGGACGAGTTCGGCACGGACTCCGTGGCCGTCTCGCTGGAGTCCCGGCGGCTGCTGCGGCTGCTGGAGGCCCAGATGATCGAGTCCGGGATCGACCCCGACCAGATCGCCGTCATCGCCGGTGACATGACCCAGGCCGCCGCTGACCAGGCCATCTACGACTTCCAGGGCAAGAAGAAGCGCTGGATGCTCTACACCTACGCGGCCGGTGGCACGGGCGTCACGCTGACCGCCGCCAACTGGCTGCTGCGGGTCCAGCGGAGCTGGAGCCCGATCCTGTGGAAGCAGGGCTTGGACCGGGTCCACCGGATCGGCTCGGAGGCTCACGACAGCATCAACGTGATCGACTACGTCACAGCGGGCACGGTCGAGGACAAGCAGATCGACCGGCACGGCCAGAACGCGATGCTGCTGGAGAGCCTGGTCGGGGACCAGGACAAGCTGCTGGCGCTGTTCAGCTAGTTGACACTGTTGACCATCTGTCCCATACTGGTCCCATGACTGCATCCGTGATCGACAGCCCGACTGTCACTGCACAGCAGCCGCGCCGTACCCGGTCGCGGGTGCTGTTCGAGGACTTCGGGACCGTGGCCGACACCGTCAAGGGCAAGCCCGGCGAGTGGCACCTGGTGGGAGGTGGCCCGGAAGCGCGCTACGGCGTGTTCTCCCAGACCGCCTACCGCATCCGGCGGGGGCTCATCGCAGCCTTCGCCAACCCCGAGGGCGGGCGCTGGGAGGTCCAGGTGTCAACCGACAAGCGCGTCGAGCGAGACCATCCCGTGGAGGTCTACCTGCGCTTCGTGCCAGTCGATCCCACCTGATCCACCCAGCACCGAGCAGCGCCCCCGTCAGGGTGGCTCCCAGGACACCGGTTCGTCCGGCCAGGGGAGTCCTGCCGGGGGCGTTGTGCTGTCCGGACCCAGTTGCGGGGTACCTCGGTACCGTGAGCGCGCACATGCCCACGCTCCGTTGACTCCGTGAGGTGCACTTCCATGACCCAGCCCGCAGCCACGTCCAGCCCGACCACCCCCGGGAACCCGGCCGACACGACCGGGAACTCCCCGGCGGACGCTCAGCCGTCTGCCGTCGCCGCCAACACGTCCGAGGTCGCGCCCGCCCAGAACAAGCAGGCGGACGTGGAGATCAACCAGGACCCGCTGGTCGGCACTGTCCAGCCACCGGCCGCCGAGGAGGCTGAGGAGGACGACGGTGACGACTACGACGACGAGAACGTCTGGCCCTACCGCAGGCTCCAGTCCGAGGCCAAGGACCGGGAGATCAACGCTGCGGGGACGCGGGACGAGATCGTGGCCCGGCTCCGTGAGGCCGACGCCAACGGCCCGGCCCAGTCCGACGGCACCTCGGAGCCCAAGGCCGCCGAGGAGGTCCAGGGCAGCAACGCCACGGCCTCGGTCAACGGCGGCATCGCGCTGAACTCCGAGCGGTCGCAGCTGCACGCCGAGACCCTTCAGTCCCTGTCCGACGAGCGCCGCGAGCAGCAGCTGGCGGCTGTCCGCACCCAGGCCGAGGGCCAGGGCTCCCAGGACGACTGATGGCCGACCACCGCGCCCCGGACACGACCGAGATCCCGATCCAGGCCCGTCCGGGGCCGGTGCCGCCGGTTGACACGCCTCCAGCACCTCCCGAGGACCCGCCAGCCCAGCGGCTGGTCGAGGACTCCGGCAAGCGGCCCGAGCCCGTGCTCAATGCGGCCAAGGTGGCTGGAGCGATCTCCGGTGTGATCCTCAGCATCGGCGGAGTGTTGCGCCTGCTGGGGGTGCTGATCCCCGTGGACTATGACCTCCAAGCACTCGCTGACCAGTCCTCCGCCGCCGTCCTGGCCGTAGGAGTTGCCTGGTCGCTGGTGGGCCCGTGGATCGTCGCTCGGATCCGAGCACGAGACCGTGTCACCCCGCTCACCGATCCCCGCGATGCAACTGGTCGCCCGCTGGTCCCCGAGGAGACATGAACGCCATCAGCCACGCCTGGAACCGCCTGTGCAGCTGGAGACTGCGAGGCAACTGGCGTCCAGGCAGTACGAACACGATCCTGCTCATCGCCCAGGTGGTGACGCTCTGGACGGCCGCGCAGCGCGGCATGGACTACCTGACGCTCCCCGTCGGTGCAGCTTCCTCAGCGGAGCTGGGCGGCTCCGAGGCCCTGCGGGGCATCGAGGCCGACATCTCGCTGAAGATGCTCGGCCTGTCCTTCCTGGCTCCAGCCGGGCTGGCCTTCATCAGCCTGGCGATGGGATGGGTTCGTGGCCTGTCCGTCGGCCACCTGCTGGTCGGCGTGAGCTACCTGGTCCTGGGCATCACGTTCCTGCGGGACAGCCCGGTTGACGACTGGTTGACAGCGGGCGCTGGATCGGCGTTGCTGCTGGTGGCAGCGGGGCTGCTGGTCACCGATTCCCGGCGCGTCCCGGACATCCTGGCCCTGCTCGGCGGAGCCTTGGCGATGGGCATCGGCGGCTGGCTGGCCGCCCACGGCCTGGGATCGGGCTACCGCACCGGTAACGGCTTCCTGGGCGCGGCGGTTCTCCACCTGGTCTTCGGCTTCGGGACCCAGATCCTGGCCAGGCGTGACGAGCGCCTGCGCCGGGAGGAAGAAGAAGACCTCCGCGATCTCCGCCTCCTGGGCGACTGAAGCATCGAACGAGCAGGAAGGAGGTCCAGCGGTGCTGGAAGGAATCCCCACTGAGGTCTGGGACATGGTCTCGGACAACGTCGTGGTCCAGTGGTGCCTGCTGGCCGCCTTCATCCTGATCCTCGGTACGAACGTGGCCGCGAAGATGAAGGGCCCGATCGGGGTCCTGGCCCGGTGGATCCGCGAGCTGGGCAGGCAGCGCGAGGAGCGCGAGGCCAAGGAGCGCCGCGAGAACCGCCAGAAGCTGCTGGGCGACCGGGAGTTCGTCACCCAGAAGCTGGCCGAGCTGGAGCGCCAGGTCGCTGAGCTGTTCGAGGACCGCGACAAGCTGGGCCGCCTGATCCGCGAGCACATGGGCTGGGACTTCGACCGCACCCAGCAGCTGATCGGCATGGGCGTGCGTCCCGGGGACATCCCCACGCCGCCCCCGCTGCGGGTCCCCTGGGGCACTCCGGAGCGCGAGGGCCGCCACCGGGTCAATGGCACCGACACGGCGGAGCAGGTAGCCGTTCGTTGACATAGTTGAGTAGCAGCTGCTATTCTTCTTGCATGACGCAGACAACGAGCCTGAAGCTGCCCGCCAGCTTCCACCGAGAGATGGCCGCGCTGGTACGCGAGCTGGAAGACCTCGGCTGGACTGGTCGGCTGAGCACCCCGGGGCACGCGATCATGCGGGCACCCGACGGGAAGTCCACGTGCTCCATCACCCCGAAGCTGGGCAGCCCCCGGCACCTGGTCAACAACCGGACCAAGATCGAACGCTGGAAGCGCGAGCACGGAGTTAGCTCGGCACCGGCCAATCCGGAGTCGGTTGACACGTCCCCCACCTGCCCGGACTGCGGCAAGCCGTTCCAGACCGTCGGCCGGGTCAACATCCACGCCGCCCACGCCCACCGCCGGGTGCTCTGCCCGTTCGGCGGGTGCGGTCGGGAGACCAGCCCCGCCCAGCAGGCCGTCCACCTGGCCACGCACTACGGCACCAGCCGGAGCAAGGCGACCGTCGCCCGCGAGCTGGACAACGCCCTGGCGACCATCGAGCGGCTGTCCTCCGAGGTGGCCGAGTGGCAGGCCCTGGCCGAGGAGGCCGAGGCCCGGTTCGTGGCCCTCCAGCAGCAGGTGCGCGCCACGAGCTGATTGCTTGTTGACACTGTTGACACATCTATGCCATACTTGAACCAACGCAGCAGCGACCCGACAGACAGGAAACGATCATCATGTGGGTAGTCACCGAGCACGGCTTCTTCACCTTCGTCACCGACCGCAAGGACCCCGAGTACCTGTGGCTCCGGGCCCGCGTCCGGGAAGACCTGGAGGGCAACTTCCCCGGCATCACGGTCGAGCAGCACCCCGGCGCTGACTACCTGTGGCGGGCGAAGGTCAAGCGCACCGACGTGGCCGAGCGCATCGCGCAGATGGTCATGGACGGCCGGATCACCAGCCACTTCAAGGACGAGGCGCTGCGCAAGGCCCCGAAGACGAAGTTCGGCAGCCGCCACAACGCCTACTACGGCTTCTGGACCGCGATGGCAGCGCTCCAGGACTACGCGCCCTACTCCAAGTCCCCGCGCGGCGTGGCACCGGCCAAGCCGTGGACGCCCGCCCGCCGCGACACCCGGCCGGGTGCCGGTCAGACCGTCATGCCCTACAGCTACGGCGGCAGCTCGGTCTACGCCCGGGACTTCGACTGGGACAGCAAGTACAGCGGCGGCACGATCGCCAAGGACCCGGCTCCGTCGTTCTCCAGCAAGACCGGCGCGGACCCGCTGTCCAGCGCCACGGACGACGAGTTCGAGGAGATCTGGGCCGGGATGACCGAGGAGGAGCGGGCGAACTTCCTGGACGAGCAGGAGGACGAGCTGCGCCGCCGCGAGGAGATGGACAGCGAGCACGCCGGGTTCCTGGCGCGCATGGACTCCGAGCGGCCGGACTTCGTGGAGTTCCGGACCGACGCCTACCCCGCGCCGCGCAACCGGCCGGGCAGCCGCAAGCAGCGCCGGAAGGGCCGGAAGAACCGGCACAACCAGGACGGGCTGTCCGACCGCCAGATCGCCGCACAGGACCGGCAGACCTACCTGGCCAACAAGGACGCCCGCCGGAACGGGAAGGGCTGACGATGGCCGACGCGGGGCTCTACGTGGTGGTGACGATCGCGGACAACGGGGTGGTCCACGCCTGGGGGACCGGTCCGGTCGTGGACACGAAGGGGGACCAGGTGCTCCCGTTCATCGACCGGACCGAGGCCCGCCGCGAGGCGGCCCGGTTCCGCCGGGAGGAGCGCAAGCGCCTGGAGCAGCCGGGCGAGACCGGGACCACCCAGGTCAAGGTCTGCAAGATCCTGGGGGTCGATCCGGTCCCCGTGGACTGAGTAATCGCAGGTCGAGAGCCCGTCACCAGCCGGTGGCGGGCTCTCTGGCGTTCGGCCGAAAGTAGTTGTTGACACTGTTGACATAGCCATGCCATACTTCTTGCATGACGCAGACACTGATCGACACGGCCACCGTCTTCCTGATCCTCGTCCGGATGTCCATCCCCTTCGTTCTCGCACTGGCAGTCGCGGGCATCGGCTTCTGGATCTACGAGGGCCCGAAGTACACTGTCCACGCGCCTCTCCTGGCTGACTACGCCGAGCGCTACTGGACCAAGCGGAAGGCCACCGAGGCCGCGCGCACCGCCACCGAGGAGTTCGGCTACCAGTTCGTCGCCGACAAGATCGAGGCCTGATCCGGCCCCACAATCTGGCCGCGAGAGATTGGGCCGCCCGCGTAGGCTGAGAAGACCAGCTTCCCCGGGCTGGCCGCCGGAAGACCCCCTGCCGACTCCCCCCGGCAGGGGGTCTTCTGCTGTCCGGGGTCTGGTTGACATCTCTCGGCATACTGGACCCATGCTGAACGTCTACGTTCCGACCAGCGACCACTACGGCGGCCTGAAGGTCCCCCACCCGACCGCCGCCTCGTGGGATGTCACCGGAGACGGGAACCTGGTCCTGTACGGCGGTGACGGGACCGCCGTGGCCGAGTACGCCCGCACCGAGTGGAAGTCCGTGGCCAAGCCCGAGGACGAGGCGGCCAGCTGATGGGTCTCGCCGGTCTGCTGGCCCTCGCGCTGACACTGAGCGGTGGGGACCAGCAGCACGCTGTGCGGGCCGTGGACTTCCTGGACCCGTTCCCGGTGCCCCAGACGGCCCAGGAGACCCTGGACCAGATGCTGATGGCTCTGGAGGAGACCAGATGAGGAACTTCCAGCTGCGCCTGGAGCTGCCGACCGCCGTGCCCGCGCCCGACGGTGAGCCGTCGAAGATCGAGGTGGTCGTGCAGTGCGCGTGGTCGAGCACGGCCACACTGGAGGAGGTGGGCAAGGCGCTGACCCAGGCCTACGCCCACTCGGTCCAGACCGCCGAGCAGCGGCAGGCGGAGCCGGAGAAGCTGTGACCGTGTCAACCGGCACGCGGCTGGTGCTCGCGCACCTGATCGGCGACTACCTGGTGCAGACCCACCACCAGGCCCAGCGGAAGACCGAGGCCTGGGGTCCGGCGCTCGCGCACGCCGCGACGTACACGGCCGCGCACCTGCTGGTGACCCGGTCCCCGTGGCGGCTGCTGGTCATCGGCGGCACCCACGCCGTCATCGACCGGTACCGGCTGGCCAAGCACGCCGTCTGGCTGAAGAACCAGGCCGCCCCGGCCGCCTACCGGCCGCCGCACACCGCCACCGGGTACCCCGAGGACACTCCCCCGTGGATGTCCGTCTGGCTGATGATCGCGGCGGACAACACGCTCCACCTGGCGGTCAACGTCCTGGCGACCGCCACCCGAGACTGAGAGGGACCCCGTGGCCAAGACCACCGGCACGTCAACCACCCCGGCAACGCCCGCGACGCCTGCCACCCCCGCTGGCACGGCAGCCGAGACCACGACGCCCGCGATCGTCCAGAAGGACCCGCCCACGACGGTCACCGCTCCGGCCGCGACGCCCACGGTCACTGCACAGCCTGTGCAGCCAGCTGTGGAAGCCGTGGCGGCCCCGGCAGCAGCTGCGGCAGCCGCTACCCCGGACACGGCTTCAGCGGCGTCTGACGGCGGCAAGGGCAAGAAGGACCGGAAGTCCGCTCAGCTCCGACGGAAGTCGGCGGTCGTCGCGGCCTACGAGTACGACGGCACGAACGCGGTGGACGCCGCCCAGTGGCTGGCGGACCAGGGGAGGACGTGCCTGGTCTCGTTCGGCGCGACGGCGCAGCCCCAGCTGATGCGCGAGGACTTCACCGTCCTGGAGCCAGGCTGGGTGCTCCCCAGCCTGGAGCTGATCCCCGCCGATCAGCTCGGCACGGTGTTCGAGAAGGTGGAGTGACAGGCGGGGTTTATTCCTGTCAGATCTTGTGCTTTCAGCTACTCAGATGAGTCGTTTGGGAACTACTGATGACGGAATGTGACCACTAAAATCTGAGCGTGATCAGTTTGTGGGAAGCCATCCAGGGGCTCTGGTTCATGGGCATCCTCGGGTTGCTGACCCGAGGGTCCATTCGGCGGACCCGCCCGGCGAAGAAGGACCGCGAGATGGCGGATCTCAACGAGATCTGACAGGCCGCGCTTACCCCTGGGGTGGAGACTGGGTTTCTCACCCCGGGGGTAAGGAACCACTCATGCTGCTCTTGATGCTCATCCTGCTAGTCGGTCTCGTCGCGCTGTTCACCCGCGCCTCGTCTCACGAGACGCACCACCACCCGCTGATCTGAGATGCGAGTTCAGGGTCACCGTCTGGTTGACAGGGGAGCGCCGTACACGGCGCAGTCGTGCCAGTCGTGGCCCTGCGACACGATCGCCGGAGTCCACCGGGTCAACCGGCAGGGCCAGCAGATCGAGGTCGGCTCGGCGGTCACGGTCGGCGGACACGGTCACGCGCTCTGCGAGTGCGGCTGGACCGGCCCGCACGAGATGACCGGCGCGGATCGCCAGCGGGCGCACCGCAAGCACCTGGCCAACCTGGCCTGAACGCAAAGAAGCCCCCCGGCCGATGGCCAGGGGGCTCTCTGCTGTGCGGTGGAGGTCAGGCGATCTTCTGCCGGGGGAAGTCGATCTCCTTGGACTTCAGCGCGGCGGTGGCCAGGTAGGCGGCCTGCGCGTGGCCACCGGCGACGGCCTCCAGGACGCCCTCCCAGAGGTCGGCTTCCAGGAAGGTGGCCTGGTAGTGCTCGCCGCCTCCGGCCAGGGCGCTGATCTCGGTGACCATGCGCTCGGCGGTGCGGACATCGGTGACCGGGGCTGCGGTGGGCTTGCTCGTCTGCGTCATGGGATGACTATGGCATGAGCATGTCAACACTGTCAACAGACACACCGTGTCTTCCCGATGTTGAGTGCGCCGGGCATACTTCACCCGGGCGGCAGTGGCGAAGCAGCATCTGCGGGGCTGCACCGGGCAACCGGTCCCACTGCATCGGCTAGTCCCGCCGAGGAAACCGTCAGTGCAGGCTGGGCGTGGGGTGCGACTCCCCTCCCCGCTGCCGCCCGATACTGCCGGGGTGGGGGAAGCAACAGTGCTGAAGCTCGTCGGTGACAACGAGACCGAGCCCTGGATCTGTGACCGATGCCAGCAGGGCCGCCACCTCGACTGCTTCTCGGCCAAGCTGTGCACCTGCACGCACGGCACGTTCTCGGAGTGGTTGACACCCGATCGCCGGGGAGAGCTGCGCACGGGCGCAGTGCCCCGGACGCCGCTGGAGAAGCGGTACCAGGATGGGATCTTCGCCCACCGGGCGGAGCGGGCAGCAGCGGAGGAGCGGCGTCGATGACGGACATCTGCAAGTGCGGGACCCCGCCGGAGCCGCACGAGTCGCACATGCTTCTTGCCAGCGGCGGGTTCTGCGCTCCCCTGGACTTCGTTCTGCCAGATGCTCCAGACACCTGGTACGGCGAGGACGGCAAGGAGCTGACCGTGCTGCCCCCGGGAGCAGAGATCTCATTCAACTTCGACACGTCTGTGCTCACCGAGCAGATGAAGTCGATCGGCGAGGCCGCCACCGCGATGGGCGAGAGCATGGCCGCCTTCAACCACGAGATCTCCCCGGTCTTCGCCGACATCGCCGAGAAGCTCTCCCAGGTCTACGGGATCCCGGTGGGGATGATCACCACCCCAGAGCAGTCCGACGCTGTGGCCGAGCAGCTGGCAGCCAAGTGGTTGACACACCACGACGCCACCCTGTCCCAGGGGAAGGCCGACCCAGGCATGAAGACCATCTGGGAGAACGGCGTGATCACCAAGGACGGCTACAAGCTGGCCCAGGGCTGGGCCCCGACGATGAACATCCCGCCGGACGAGGACGACCTGTTCGCCGAGGAGAAGCCGTCCTCCCGGCTCTGGTGCCACTTCCACGGCCAGCACTGGGACGACCCCGAGCACATGGGCGGGGACCTGATCGCGTGCGACTCCGGCGACTGGATCAAGCCCGCCCTGCCGCATGAGGAGAAGCTGTGGCAGGCCAAGCGCAAGGGCCTGCTGACGTGAGTGACGACGCAGGTCCGGCCGACTTCTCGGCCTACCTCCGGACTCGCCGGGACCACGCCGACCAGGCGCTGATCGAGATGTTCAGCCAGGTGCTCCGCAGGCCGCTGATCGACGTGCGGACCCGGGACCTGGTGCAGCAACGCCGCGCCGCGCGGGAAGCTGCAACCCCATCTAGTTGACATAGATGACAAAGCTGCCATACTCATGGCATGACGCAGCGCAGCTACCCCACTCCAGCAGTCCTCGCAGCCGTGACCGGCAAGGTCATCGGCCCGGTCGGCCCGACCTTCGACCTGATCCGTGACCTCACCGGTGAGCAGGTCCCGACCGAGCGGTTCGTCTTCGCCCAGGCCCAGGTCCGTGAGGAGCTGACCCGCCAGCTGCCCTGGCTGGCCGAGATCGGCACCATCCCCGAGGCCAAGTACCTCCGGGAGTTCCTGGCCGCCGTGGAGGACACCTACGGGGCCCACCAGGCCGTGCGGATCGTCCGGGACGACTCCGACATCCCCGGCCCGGAGCTGGGCCTGCCCGAGGGCGTCACGCTGATCCGCCGCCGCCGTGGCTGAGCAGCACGTCCACGCCGTGACCCCGGCCAACTGGGGCTGGGGCCAGATGGTCCGGCACCTGAAGGACGAGCACGGCACGGACATCCCGATGTTCTGGAGCCTGTCCGACGCCCACCTGGCCCACCTGAAGGCCCACCAGTCCGCCACTCCCGAGGAGACCCCCATGCTGCCGATCCCGCACGAGCACAACCACGGCCTGACCGACTTCCACGCTGACCGATCGGCCACGGTTCTGGCCGGGCACCTGGAGACCGATCACGGCATCGACACGGTCGGCCTGGACCACAACGCCATGAAGAACGCGCACGTCTTCTCCCACCAGGAGAACCCCCAGGTCAGCGACGTGTCAACCACTCCCGAGACCCGGGTGAAGCTCCGCGACCAGGACCCCGAGTGGTCGGCTGCGCAGGCCGAGGACGAGCGCCAGCACGAGATCGACGCGGTCTATCTGGACCGGGTCGTCTGTGCGATGACCGGTCTGGACTTCGACAGGGACTGGGCGGCCGACGACGGCATAGGCCCGTCCGGCCGAGGAGCGATGCGCCGGGTCTACACCGAGCCCGCCAAGCGCCTGATGGCCGCTCTCAGCCAGGGGGATCTGATCGGCCTGCTGGACACCACGGTGAAGCGCTGGCTGGCCGAGCGGGACAGGGCCCTGGACCAGCTGGACGAGGCCCAGGTGAAGCGGAGCGAGGCCCTGCGCGGCCAGCACGAGCAGCAGCGCGCGCTGGAGGAGATGGCCGGTGCCCTGACCCGTGCCGAGGCCGAGCGGGATGAGGCCATTGACGTGCGCGACCGCGCCCAGGCGGCGATGGCGGCCAAGTACTCCGAGGCGGCTCAGCTCCGGGACGAGCGGGACGAGGCCCGGCGGATGTTCAGCCACCTCCAGGCCGAGCACAGCGACCTGGGCCGGAAGTTCGACAACGTCGTGACGCAGCGGGACAACCTGGCCGTCGAGCTGATCAACGCCGTGCCGAGCATCGAGGGCGAGCACCGGGGGCTGTCCCTGACCGTCCCGCCGGGCACCCGGCGGCTGATGCTGACCTTCGTGCCGAACGACGGTGACGCTGCGGTGACGGTTGACACGACCCCGAGCTTCGACTGATGGCCGAGTTCGGCCGGGAGCAGATCACGGTGACCCGCACGCGCTACCTGCTGCGGACCCCGAGCAACGGCACCGAGCTGTCCAAGGCGCTCAGCGCAGCCGCACGTGCACTGGCCAGCGAGCTGAGCGTGGACTGGGAGGACATCCCCGACAACGCCCTGACCGTCACGGTCGAGGACGACGACATCGTGATCAGCTGGGAGAGGACCCCATGACCACTGAGCTGCGCCGGAACGAGCATGGCCAGGAGATGGCCACCTACGGCGTCTGGGGCGCTCACGAGGGCCGCTGGGTGGCCACGGGCCCCTGGGACGAGAAGGAGGCCTGGTGGGCCCTCCTGGGCACCGAGAGCCTGCGCCCGATGCTGCTGGAGGTCCGGCTGGTCAACCCGCCCCTGAACGCCTACGACGAGGCGCTGGAGGACGGGGACGTGCCCTGCCCGAAGTGCGACGGCGAGGGCTTCTGCTCCGAGTGCGAGCGGGAGTGCCTGAAGTGCGACGGCTCCGGCTACATCTCGGCCGAGGAGTACGAGCGGCTGGAGAAGGAGAAGGCCGCGCGCCGGGCCCGCCGGGAGAAGCGCCGCAAGGAGATGGCCGACCAGCTGGCGGCCAAGCCGTGACGACGACCAAGGGCATGGCCGAGGCTCTGGCCGAGGTCTGGCGCGAGGGCAAGGCCTTCCACGGCAAGGGCGAGATCGACTGGCGGGTCTTCGCCATCGAGATCCAGAGGAAGACCGAGCCCTCCGATGGCGCGATCGAGCAGATGGCCACCGACCTGGACGACGAGCCGGACACCGAGGACATCGTCCGCGCGGTCCAGCACCTGCTCTGGCCCCCGGACTTCCGGGAGTTCCTGCACACCGAGGAGCTGGACATCTGGTCCCGCGAGGACCGGCCCAGCGTGGAGTGGACCGGGACGCTGGCCTGCGCCGGTGGCTGCCAGCGGATCTGGCACGTCGAGAAGGCCGCGAGCGAGCGGAACGTCCGGGAGGCGCTGACCGCCGCACACCGCTGGTACCGCTTCGGCGAGACCAGCCGGTCGGTCTCCGGCCTGTTCGGGATGCGCGGCGAGGGGTGGGAGGACGTGGCGGTCACCGATCGCCGCCATCTGACGTAGGGGACACTGACCGTGTGCCCCTGGTGACGCAAGACCTGCCGGTCCTGCTTCGTGCCGATGGACAGATCCAGCTGACGCAGGAGCTGTCCCGCGACACGAGGTGGGGCCGGTTCGTCGTGTGGGCCGGGTTCGTCTCCGACCTGGCGTCGGTGCCGTTCGTCCTGCGCGGCCTGATCGCCAACGCCGGACGCCGTGTCAACCTGGCCGCGATCTTCCACGACATGCTCTGCAACGACCTGAACAAGCGCTACCGCGAGGGCCGCACCCGTGACGAGCGCGACCCGGACGGCCCGATGGCCGGTCCCCGATCCACCGACCAGGCCTTCTACGAGTTCCTGCGCGACCTGGGCACCCCGCCGCTGCTGGCCCGGATGTACTGGACAGGCGTCCGCTGGGGCGCGCTGGCCAACCCCGCCCGCCGGGACAGCTCATGGTGGCGGGACGCTCCCCTGGTCCTCCTGATGTCGATCCTCACCGGCTGGTTCGTGGTGCCGCTGGCCCTGCTGACCCTGCTCGGCGTCGGCCTCTACCAGGTCGCCGAGCACGTGATCTACCTGGTCAACCGCCTGATCCACCTCTGAGGAGAACCGATGGACGAGCTGACCTCTGACCAGATCGCCGGTGTGCTGCGCCGGTTGACAGAGCGCACCGACGAGATCAACGCCGGGATCCTGAAGATGCCCGGTGACGGCACGATCGAGCTGGTCACGGTGAACCAGCTGAACCAGTGGTTGCAGGGCCTGGCCGTCCAGGTGGAGAACGGCGTCCCCTTCTGAGGTCGTCGGCCGCCCCTGCTACACAGGAAGCCGTGATCAGCATCGAGGGAGCCTTCTGTCCAGCCTGCGGCGAGGAGTCCCTGTCCGTCTCCTCCCAGTACCGGATCCAGTGCGACGCCGAGGAGTGCCCGCGCCGGTCAGCGGCGCACGAGATCCTGGCTGACCACGAGCGCGAGCACCTGGTGACCTTCCGCGCGGGCGGGTCCTACAGCCTTCGGCACCCGCTGATCGAGCGGCTGAACGACGAGATGGTCTGCCGGGCGGTCTGGGTGCTCGGCCAGCGCCTGGAGGGCGGCTTCACGCCGGGCGACAACCTGAACTACCGGATGGTGACCCTGCGACCGTGCACGGACACCGACGACGGCGAGTACCGGATGGACGTGGTCGCATGAGCCTGCACGAGCGGTACGACCTCCAGTTCACCTGGCGGACGCCAGCTCCGGAACGCGGTCGGGCCATTCTCAGAGTGCGTGCCATCCTGAGTCATGTCCTCCACCGAGGTGATCGCCCGGCCGGTTGACACACCGGCGGACGAGGACGACGAAGGCATCCACGTCTTCTGCCCGCACGTCGAGCGCACCTGGTGCGGAGACGACGCGAACAAGCACGAGGTGGTCTCCCGGCCCCCGTCGATCGACCAGGTCTGCCGGGTCTGCCTGCTGGCCGTGGAGTTCTGGGTGGCCGGGGATCCCTGCCCGATGTGCGGCTGCCGCGCCTGCCTCCAGACACGCTGAGCTGATGTGTTGACACTGTTGACACGACGTGTGCATACTTAGCCCATGACGCAGACAGCAGTTGCCCCCAAGCTCTCCGCCACCGACAAGCGCATGGCCTTCATCAAGGACTGCACCGCCGCGATGGCTGACCACGACATCCTGGCCTTCCACAGCAAGCAGGCAGGCATCGAGATGCCCGCGTACCCGCTGGAGAAGATGGTCGAGGTCGCCCAGCGGATGAGCACCGAGGGCTACGCCCTGGGCCGCACCGACCGCTGGCGCAACGCCTGCGAGTTCGCCCTGACCGAGATCCGGGCGGCCGAGAAGGCCGGGACCCTGGACACGAGCCTGGCCCACTGGGCCGTCTTCCAGGGCTCGGTCTTCATGGGCCACGGTGCCTGAGACCTCGCACCGCCCGAGACCCGGTCAGCACCCGCTGGCCGGGTCTTCCGGCGTTCGGAGGGCGGCTCGGTGAACCTCGGGGAGTGCGTGTTCTGCGACTGGACCTACGACCCGTTCGCTGAGCCGTGGCTTGTCTGCCTGCCTCACGGGACCATGCCGATGTTCTGGACGGGAAGCGGGATCGAGACTGTGAGGCCGTCGGACAGCATCGCGGAGACCATCCCTGGCGTGTCAACCGTCGTGCACTGGGCTCGGGAGCACCCGGACCAGCTGCTGGCGCTGATCGGTCCCTTCGAGATGCACCGGTGGAGCACACACTGGTGAGGTGCCGTACAGCGACGCGGACGACTACGCCGAAGGACTGCACGCCTGGCAGGCCGAGGTGATCAACGCGGCCTGCCCGGTCTGGCTGATGGGCGGGGTCCTCGGGCAGGCACTGCTCAGCTGGCCCGCGTGGTTCGCCGCCGTGGTCCTGCTGGTCGTGCTGATCGCCGGGAACGTCCTCGGGGCGCGGCACTGGGTCCGGAGCAACCCCTGGCCGGACTGAGCGTGTCAGTGTTGACACTGTTGACAGGGAAGCGCATACTTCTCCCATGACGCAGACACTGCTCCCCCAGCCCGAAGTCCGGCACGCGATGGTCGTCATGGCCGTCAGCACCGGCCTGGTCAACCTGCACCGCTTCCCGGTCGTCTCCGTCGAGGAGGCCCGCGACGAGTTCGGCGGCACGCTGGCCGACGCCCTCCTGTTCGTGGACGGCGTCTGCTGCACCGAGTGCGGCACCGAGGCCAGCGAGACCCGGGAGACCAGCGCCTTCGCCCGGGTGTGCCGGTCCTGCGGGGCGGGCGGATGCGCCTGCACCGTCTTCGAGGACCCGCACGCCCGGGATGTCTTCTTCTGCTCCGGGTGCATGGCCCCGTGCCTCTGCCGGGAGTGCGCGGACTGACCTCGATCCAGCTGTGACGGAAGCCCCTCGATCACTCGATCGGGGGGCTTCTGCCGTTCCGGCGTGTTGCTTGTTGACACTGTTGACACGAGGGTGCATACTTCTCTCATGCCGCAGATCAAGAACCCCACCGAGCCCGCCACCGCCGCCCAGATCAGCTTCCTGAACGACCTGGTAGTCAAGCGCGACCTGCCCGACGTGTGCGAGAAGTACCGCTTCGTCAGCCGCCTCGGCGGGTGCCAGAAGGGCCAGGCCAGCGAGTGGATCACCGCGCTGCTGGCCGCGCCGATCAAGACCACGCAGCCCACCGCCAAGCTGATCCAGATCCCCGTCTTCACCGGCGCTGTGGCTCAGCCGGTCATCCCGGCCGCTCCGGTCCTCACCGAGTGCCCGGCCTTCGGCTACTACGAGGTGGACGGCACGCTGTTCTACTGGGACATCACCGGCAAGGACGCCTACCCGATCCTCCGCCAGCTGCACATCACCACCACCTGGGACGGCAAGAAGAAGGGCAGCTGGAAGAAGGCCTACGGCACCGCCGGGAGCACCACGAAGGCCGCCAAGATCGAGGCCACCTTCGTGCCCTACGCGGGCAAGGGCTACAACAAGACCGAGGTCACGAAGACCATCTGGGTCCCCGGCGCGCTGGTCGCCGCTGTGCAGGCGGGCATCAAGCCGCTGAGCCAGGACCAGGCCGCCGCCAAGGGCAAGGCGGTCGGGTTCTGCGTCCGCTGCGGCGCGACGCTCACCGACCCGGTCTCGGTCGCCAACGGCATCGGCCCGGTCTGCGCCACCTACTGGTCCTGATCCACTCCACCCCGAGCCCGGTCCCGGTTCACGCCGGGGCCGGGCTCAACCCCTGAAGGAGACCGCCATGCCCGCTGTTCTCGACACCGCTCAGCGTCGCGCCGCCGCGACTGACTCCCCCCCTGACCACTGCCCGGATCCGACGTGCGAGGGGAAGGTGAGCTGGACGCTGCACGCCCGCGTCTCCTCTCACGCTCCCGGCGACGGGCGGCTCCGCCTCAACGAGGTCGTCCCCCGCGTCGTGCTCATCTGCGACGACTGCGGGGAACCGCTGTGGGTCGTGGAGGACGACGCCGAGCTGGCCGAGTTCGTCGTGGCACCCCGCCCGCCCATCGTCATCAACGTGGTCGGTCGCCGACCCGGCAAGGAGGCCTGACATGGCCAAGAAGCAGATCCCCGCCTGGCAGCTCATGGGCCTGGACGGACCCCCGCCGGTCGTCAACGGGATGCACGACTACGGCACCGTCTGGACGCCGGACACCCCGCGACCCAGCTGGTGGGCCAACGTCCGCAGCGACCTCTACTGGGGCGTCTGGTCCCTGGACTACTGGGGCAAGAAGGTCCGCCGCGACATCGAGCACGGGCGGAAGCAGGACGGGCCCGGCACACTGCGCACGCGGGCCCTGGAGCGCCTGGCGCTGACGCTGGTGGCACTGGTCGCCCAGACCTACCGCGTGGCCCGGAAGGGTGAACCGCAGACCCAGCGCTAAAGGCATCGAGTATTCTTGCCGATGTCAACTACACGACGACGAGAGAGGAGGCCTCCCGATGGCCTACGCAGTCCACACGAACCACCCCGAGACCTGGACCCGGCGCGAGGAGAACTTCACCTCGTGGCGGTTCTGGGCCAAGGAGAACGCCCCCTGGACCGGCGTCGGGATTGACGAAATGGCCGAGATCCTGCGGGCCGTCTGCACCGAACCGGTGCCCGCCGACCTGCGCGCGCTGTGCGAAACGCTGGACGACGGCGGGGACCTCGACGCAGACGCCGCCAGGACGATCCTGAAGCTCTCGGAGACCGTCATGGAGCCCGAGACCCGCGAGGTGTTCGCAGCGGGCGTCCAGAGCGGCTACGGGGTGCGGGTCGTGTTCTCCCAGGCCCTGGGCAGCGCGGTGTCCGCCTCGGCGTACCTGGAGAAGTTCGGGTCCGACTCCGAGCACTGAGCCAGCACCGTCTGCACGATCTGAGGCATGAGCAGCGCCGCCCGATCCCCCATCAGGGACTCGGCGGCGCTTTCTGCTGTCTGGCAGAGGATGGCGCGGTAGCGGGTGACCTCCAGCATCGTGTCCGGCGCGATGCCGTGGCCCAGCTCGGGGCGGCAGTCCGGGCACGGCACCCGCTGGACGGAGTCCTCACCGAACGCGGCAGCCTTCGACCAGGGCACCATGCGGTGGTTGACACGCAGGCAGGTCGGCTGGTGGGCCACGGTGGAGCGCCCGATCTTCGAGATCAGGTAGTGGCCGTCCACCATCCGGTAGACGACCAGCTCACTCCAGCGCGGGGAGCTGCCGCGCTGGGAGGTGGCCGCGCCGATCACGGCGGCCTGGAAGCGCAGCACGCGCTGGCCGTCCCGGACCGTGCGCAGGCCTACCTCACCCATCGCTGGAGCTGTCCCCCTCGGTCTTGACCCGGTACAGGCTGGTGCCGGGCCCGTTGGCCGGACCGCCCGCTGGCCGGATCCGGGTCATCATCCCTCGGTCCACGAGGGACTTCAGGCGGCTGGCGACCCGCTGGGTGTTGATGCCCGGGTGGGTGCCCTCCTCCGCCAGGACCCGGGTGATCTCCATTGGGCGCATGGCCTCGGTGGCGATCTCCAGGATCCGCACGTCCAGCGGCATGAGCGGGCGACGGCCGGGTGCCGACCGAGCCGGAGGCTCCCGCAACTCGATCTTCGTCATGGCCTGAGAATAGCGTCCGGACTCAACAGCGCCGGGCCGTCTCACCCGTTACGGGGCGACCGGGCCGGGAGCAGCACCGATCCGGACCATCGCGCACGGCGCGGTGTCGATCGCGGCCATCATCGTGGTCTGGTACATGACCTTGTTCCGGCGGACCGAGCGGACGATGTCCTCCGCGTTGACATCGGACAGCGTGATCTCGATCGGGCCGGTGAAGAAGGCCGGGGGCACCGGGGAGAGCCCGGGGATGTCGTAGTAGCCCGCCGAGATGACCACCGGGTCACCCCAGGGCGTGCGGTCCTCGCCGTTGGCCGGATCCAGCTCGATGACACCGGCCTTGCGCAGCCGGATGGCTGAGGTCGGGTTCGTGTGCAGGATCGGCTGGAGCCCGAAGGTCTTGCCGAAGAACAACCGGCGCGCGTCGGTGATGGCCGTGGCCAGGGCGTCGTTGTCGCCCGGAGCCGGGGCTGGGACCTCGTCCACGTCCGGGTTGCCGATCCAGGTGTCGGCGATGCCCTGACGGACCAGCAGGCCCCGGCTGACGGGGATCTCGGCGTTGTCCCGCAGCGTGTTGGCCAGCCACTGCTCGTCGTCGTCCCGGGCTGCCCGGGTGTTGCGCACCATCGTGGCCACGAAGCCGAAGGGGATCACCCGGTAGCCGCAGTTCTCGTCGGCATCCAGGTTCTCCGCGTCCCCGACCACATCGGCCGTGACCTCCGGGTCGCACTCGGACAGGAAGATCGAGAGCCCTCCACAGCCGCGCTGCTCGGTGTCCCAGCCGCGCGTCCAGTCTCCGGTGCCGGGCTTGACCTCGGCGGCGTCCAGCAGCTTCACCAGGGGTTCTCCTTCAGTCTGGCGGCCTGCGCCGCACGGTGTTCAGGGTGTCACAGAGAGGTGACCCGCAGCGTTCCATGCCCGAACAGGCGGGCGTCGTAGAGCACCGAGCGGGCCATGATCCCGCTGGCCACCCCCGAGGACAGCAGCTCCGACCAGTGCAGCGGCAGCGGGATCCAGCTGGTGTTGCCGACGCCGGAGACCGGGAAGGACCGGCTCTGCTCCATCACCGGCAGCTCGACCGTGTCAACCGGCGACGGGCCGCCCGGCGTCGTCTTGTGCAGGGTCAGCTCCACGAAGCCGCCGGACTCCACCATCAGCTCGACCTCGAACTGGCCGAGCGAGAGGTTCGCCATCCCGGCCAGCGCGGCCGGGCTGTAGAACCAGACGCCCGAGCTGGCCTGCTGGGCCGACTGCACAAGCGTTCCGGCCAGGTCCACCCAGTGGCCCTGCGGGTAGGCATCGGAGACCTGCCAGTTGGACATCGTCAGCGGGTCGATCGCCAGCACCGTCGGGATGCCCGGGTCCGGTGCCGCCCCGCCCGTGGGGGTCGGGGATCCGAGCGCGATCATCCCGAAGTCCTGCTGGGCCAGCAGGTAGACGTACTGGCCAGCGACCGGCACCCAGGCACCCTGCATGTAGGGCACCCGGGTGAACTGGCCGCCGCGCACTGAGACCGTCAGCGTGCCCGTCTGGACGCTGATGATCAGGCCCTTGGTCAGGGTGGCCCCGTTGTCCCCCAGGCTGGCCAGGAGGGCTCCCAGGTCAGGCATCAGCCAACCCCGTTCTGCTGGCCGTCGTTGTTGCTGAAGTCCTCGTTCGTGGTCAGCACGTCAGCGGACCAGGCCCCGGTGCCCATGCCCAGCGCGGTCTTCTGGATCAGGAAGGTCTCGACCCTGCCGGGGTCCTGCTCGGAGACGATCCGGACGGCGTCCCCGCCCTCCAGGAACGGGATCGGCAGCGCCCCGATGGACAGCGTGTTGTTCGTGGCCAGGGACTCCCCCAGCAGCAGGTTGGCGTAGTTCTGGCACTGCGCGGCCGTGGTGAAGAACTGGCTGGAGTAGTACCTGACCCGCTGGCCGTAGGGCCCGTAGAAGTACGTCGGGCTGTCCGGCCGGTTGTCGAAGGCGTAGGCGTAGACCGGCGGGGTCTCGGTGTCGGAGGAGGTGCCGGAGACCGAGACGGCGTTGTAGACCTGGTCCCGGGTGCTCGACCGGGACTCATCGACCAGCACCCCGCCCTCGCCACCGGCGACCTGGAAGGCGCTGACCAGCTTGGACAGCACCGGCATGTCGGTGATGTAGAACCGGCCGTCGTGCCCGGCCCAGACCTCGGCCTGGATCGAGGTGGCCAGCTGCGTGATCGCGGCCCAGCGGTCGGTGTCCCAGGGCGCGGTGGCCTGGACCTTCTTGTCCCGGCTGCACAGGACGACGAACTCGACGTTCTTCAGCGCCCCGACCTCGCGGACCAGGTTCTTGATCGCGGTGATCGTGGACATCCCGTAGGGCGGCGTCCGGGGCGAGAGGAACGTGGACTCGATGACGTAGTTCTCCAGGCCCTTCAGGGTCAGGGAGAGCGAGCCCCGGTTCGTGCGCTTGTAGTCGAAGACCTGGTACTCCCCGACCGGGACGACCTCCTTGGTCCCGATCGAGGAGAGCCCGTACCGCAGCTCCACCCGGGTGCCCAGGGCGTTCAGCGGCAGGGAGTCCCAGGGGTACATGGCCATCTCGACGGACGCCTCGTACCGGGTATTGCGGGTCCGGTCGGTTGACACGGACCCGGTCACCACCGGCACGTCGTTCTCCAGCACGCGGTCGCCGTAGAGGATGTCCATCTCGGTGACGACGGTGCGGGAGTAGCGCAAGGCGTCCTTGAACAGGGCGGTCCCGGGGATCATGCAGAACCCAGCGAGACATCGGCCCACAGGCCCTCGTCCTTCAGCGCACCCCACGTGTCGTAGACCTGCTTGACCGTGGTCCAGGTGGCCACCGAGGCGGCCTCGATCAGGCCCACCGGGCGCTCGACCCGCACGAACGGCACGACCCAGACCCGCTCGGGGTTGGGCCCGAAGTGCGGCCCGATCCGGTCGCTGGTCACGTCCCCGATGTGCAGGTACCAGTCCGACTCCGGGAACCGCACGTCCGGGTTGCGGAAGAAAAGGATCCGGCCGGGGTCGAACATGCGCTCGGCCTCGGCGGCCTCGGCCAGCGTCTTGGTCAGGAAGGTGAACTGCCCCGACGCCCAGGCCCGCCGCTGGCTGACGGCGACCTTGGCCCCACGGTTGAGCACGTCGTAGAGGGTCGCCCGCGCGGTGAAGGACAGCGGCGCGAGACCCAGCAGCTCGAACCAGACCCCGAGGGTGGCCGACACCGGGTCGGACAGGTAGACCGGCAGCTTCAGTGGCAGATCCCTGCGCGAAGGCCGGGTGACCGTGACCGAGGTCTTGGAGGAGATGACCGACGGCCCGGTGAAGACCGAGACGCTGGCGTTCGGGGTCCCGTTCCAGGCCATCGTGGCGTCGCGGGTGACGGTGGCCCAGTTGTACCCGGGTGCGAAGTAGGCCCCGGAGTTCACCGGGACGGCGCTGTCGCCGTCGAAGTAGGTCAGCGCAGCGCCCAGGGACATCTCGGACTCCGGCGTGACCATGACCGTGGTCAGCCACCACGAGGTGAAGTACTCACGGAGCGCCTGGCCGTGGAGCAGGACCAGCCGGGACCCGGCCGGGGCCGACTTCGGCACGTCCACCCAGGCCTGGAAGGACAGCCAGTTGCCCGCGCCGTTCGCGCGCACGCCGAGCACCTGGAAGGGCGCGACGACCACTGCGCCCACCGGGGACAGCACGGCGGCCCAGACGGTCACGAAGGGCAGGTTGCCGCTGTTGGTACCCGTGGCGACCTGCTGCCAGGTTCCCCGCCCCCGGAGGTCCCCCCAGGTCCCCTGGCCCTTCACGTCGTTCCACAG
This sequence comes from Longimicrobium sp., assembly GCF_036388275.1. NCBI lineage: Bacteria > Pseudomonadati > Gemmatimonadota > Longimicrobiia > Longimicrobiales > Longimicrobiaceae > Longimicrobium > Longimicrobium sp. The sequence goes on along the minus strand of NZ_DASVSF010000109.1, from coordinate 56,441 downwards.
CCAGATGTCGGGGTTCGTGTAGCGGATCCGGCCGGAGAAGAACCAGCGGCCGGGCCCGAAGTCCGCCGGGAGGGTGGTGGCCAGCGTCCGGTCGGCCAGCGTGCCGGTCCGCATCCCGGGGTCGTTGCGGCTGATCCGGAACGAAGTCCTGATCGACCCGCCGAGCGCCAGCTCGGGGGCGGTCTCCTGCGCGATCGTCCGGCCGGTCCCTGTCAACCAGTTGTCCGTGCCGTTCGTGGCCTTCGGGTTCAGGATCCGGTTGGACTGGAGGTGGCGGTTGGCGACCTCCAGGGTCGCCTGGTAGATCAGCTCCCGGCCGAACGGCGGCTCCGGGTCCTGCCGGATGAAGCCCCCGGTCTCCTCCTGCGTGAAGTCCCCGCTCCGGATGAGCACCGGGGCACCGCCGGTCTTCTCCGAGCGGGTGAGCCGCACCTGACCGGCCGGGACACCCTGGCCGAGCACCCGGATCATCCCGCGCATCAGATCAGCACGTGCGACAACAGCTTCCTGACCAGCCACGACCTACCCCTTCGTCCCGGTCAGCACGCGACCTGCCAAGGAGTCCTCTCGGTCCTCCACCACCACGTCGATGATCTCCGTCAGCTCCCGCTCACCGATGTAGACGCGCACGTCCGTGCCGCCGCTGCCCCCGCCAGAACCGTCGGCCAGGAGGTTGATGATCGCCCGGTCTCTGGTTGACAAGCCCGAGGAGTCCAGCGGCTCGACGCGCTCCGGCCGTCCGGCCTCGGCGATCATCGCCAGCGTGCCGCCACCCAGCGGGGAGATGGTTCCGCCCTTGGCCAGCAGCGGGATCTTCGGGATGGTCGGGATGTCCGCACCGGGCAGCATGTTGGCCACGCCGATGGCGGCGTTCAGGCCGCTGATCACGCCGTTCACCGTGCTGATCATCCCGTTGGCCGCCGTCTTCAGGCCGTCCAGGATGCCCTCGCCGATGTCGCCGATCGTGCCCCAGACCGCGTTGATCAGGCCCTTGATCCGGTCCAGAGCGCCCTGGATGAAGCCCTCGATGTTGCCCCAGACCGTCTCGATGGTGGACTTGGCGGTCCCCATCGCGGTGCTGATCGCAGTGGAGATGCCGGTCCAGACCGTGGAGATCGCAGTGGAGATCCCACCGATGACGGTCCCGATGAAGCCGGAGATCCCGTTCCAGATCGACTCGACAACGCCCTTGATCGCGTTCAGCGCGGTCTCGATGTTGCCGCGCATGATCTCCCAGCGGCCCTGGACGAAGTCCACGATCGCGCCGACGACGGTGTTGATGAAGCCGGAGATCGCATCCCAGACCGAGTGGACGACATCGCTGATCGCCTGGATCGCTGCCCCGACGGCGTCCTTCATCCCGTTCCAGGCCGAGACGATGAAGTCCCAGATCGCCTGGATGATCGGCTGGAGGAAGCCCCAGATCGCGTTCCAGACCCCGATGACGAAGTCCGAGATGGCCTGCACCGTCGCGCTCACCGCGTCGTAGATCGCGGTCCAGGCGGCCTGGATCCAGTCCCAGAGCACCTGGACCACGGCGGTCACGGCGGCCGACAGTTCCTGCCAGATCAAGATCACGACGCCGTAGAAGATCCGGATCGGCAGCAGCAGCAGCGGGAAGACCCGGATCCAGATCTCGTAGAGCACGTTCACGAAGCCCTGGACCACGGCCATGATCCCGTTGAAGACCGCGACGAAGAAGCCGCCGATGGCCGTCAGGATCGGCTGGATGAAGCCCCAGATCGCCGTGAAGACCGTCGTGATGACCAGCAGGTAGGCGTTGAAGATCATCTGGATGAAGCCCAGGATCCCGTTGAAGACCGAGACGATGAAGTCCCGGATCGCGCCGATCGGCCCGGAGATGAAGGCCAGCGCGGCGTTCCACGCGGTGGAGATGGCCGCGCCGATCGTGGCGAAGACCCCGGCGAACCAGCCGCCCAGCCCGCTCAGGAAGCTCGTGATCGCGTTCCAGGCGGTCGTGAAGGCCTCGACCAGCCAGTTGAAAGCGATGACCAGTCCGTCGATGGCCGCGCTGATGGCCACCTTGATGGCGTTCCAGGCGGCAGCCAGGATCGCGCGCCCGGTCTCGGTCTGGGTCAGGAACCAGACCAGGGCGATCACGACAGCCGCGATGGCCAGCGGGATGCCACCGAAGACGGCAGCCAGCACCCGGATGATGCCGATGATCAGCTGGATCGCAGGCCAGAGCAGCTTCAGGACGTTCACGACCAGCATGACCGTCTTCATCATCACCGCGAGCCCGGCCACGAAGGCCAGCAGCTGACCCACCCCGGGGATGGCCAGCACGGCGGAGATGATCGCCAGCAGGTTGGAGAACGCGCCGGTCAGAGCTGAGAGCACGCCGCTATCGGCCAGCTGCGTGATGACCTGGACCAGGTTCAGGAAGGTGTCCATCAGCGCCGGGCCAGCGGCGTCCTTGATGCTGTTGAACATCTGCGCGATCGGCGGGCCGAGAGCCTTCAGCCCGTCCAGGCCCTGGGTCACGGCGGTGAGGTCGGTGTCCTCCAGGGCCCCCAGCCCGGCCTTGCCGAGCGGGATGAAGATGTCCAGCACCTGCCCCGCGATGTCCCGCATCTTCTCGAAGAAGGCGGTCATCCGGGTCTGGTTGGTCTCGTCCCCGGTCCATGCCCGGAACGACGCGGCCACGTCGTGCAGGTTGGTCAGCATCCCGCCGCTGGCCCCGAAGGCGGCCTTGAAGACGTTGACCACGCCCGCGCCGAAGTCCCACAGGATGCCGACGAAGTAGCGCAGCGCGTCGAACGATCGGGTGATGAAGCCGTCCAGGGCACCGGTGGCCTCAGCGGCACCCATCGTCCGGGCGGCCCACTCGCCCAGATCCTGGATCCCCTGGCCCAGGAAGTCGGTCACCGGGCCCAGGTGGGACAACAGGATCAGCGCGGCCTGGGCGAAGCCGACCATCCCGGCCCCGGCCCCGGCCACGAAGGTGTTGTTGTTGGCCAGGACGGTGTTCAGCCGCTCGACGTTGGCCGAGGTGGTGGCCATGTCGGCGAAGTCCTGGATGATCCCGGCCGCGACGAAGCCCAGGGTCTCCAGCTGGAGGTTCAGGGCAGGGAACAGCTGGTCGGACATCTGCTGGAGCGCGGGCGCAGCTGTCGCCAGGCCAGCGGCCACGGGCTCGGCGAACGCCGTCTTCAGGTTCAGCAGGTTGCCCCGGAAGACCTCCATCGCGGGGGACTGCACGTCCATCGCGGCCTTCAGCAGGCCCATGCTGATGGTGATCGCAGCGAGCCCGCCTACCGCCGCGAGCGCGCCACCGGCTACCGCTGGACCCAGCGCTGCCAGCCCGGTGATGACGGTTGACACCAGTGCACCGGCGACCGCGCCACCGAAGGCGACCATCGAGGGCAGCACGGTGATCGCCGTGCCGAGCATGGCGAACAGCGACCCGGAGAGCGCCTTCTTCAGGCCGCCCTCGGTCTGCTTCTTGAAGTCCGTCGTGAACTTGTCGATGGAGGGCTTGAACTTCTCGCCGAAGCCCTGGACCTCGGTCTTGGCGGACTCGAAGCTGTTGGTCACGGCCGAGACGACCTTGACCCGCAGGCTCTTGTTCATGTTCTCGCCCATGCGGCGACCGATCTGGTCGCCGATGGAGTCCGCGAGCGGGCCCATCTTCTCGTTGATGCCGTCGCCCAGCGCCTTGCCGGTGCTGTCGCTGACCTTCTTGCCTACGTCCTCCCCGGCCTTGTCCAGGTCGGCGGAGGAGGCATCGACGGACTGCTTGACGGACTTGCCGATGTCGTTGGCCAGGGTGTCGCCGATGACCTTCAGCCGGACGAACGCTGTCCCGACGATTGCCACCCGCGCACCCCCCTGTCCTGTACGGCTTGTCCCGTCCGGCGGGGCCCGTGTCAACCGAGCCCCGCCGGTCCTGCTACCTCCCCAGCAGGTGGGGCGGCACGTCGCTCACGTCCTCACCCGAGGCCATCTGCTCGGCCACCTTCGTGGCCCTGGCCAGGTTGACCCTGACCCGATCCCGGGCGTCGTGCTGTTCCTTGTCCTCGATCGACCTCTCCTCCAGCCAGTGCTCTACGAGGTCGTAGAACTCGTCAGCTGTGAGGGTCGTGAGTACTCGACGATGTCCCCGGCTGAGGGCGTAGCCGGAGAACCGTCGCCAGTTGAGGTCCCCTCCGATGTACTGCCGGAGTTCGTCCCAGTAGGGCGTCCACCCGAGTACACCTCCGCGAGCCAGCCAGCGACCTCGACCAGGGTGTCCAGCGGGATGCCCTCGTCGTCGTCGTTGATCATGTCCCAGAAGCGGGAGCGGCCCTCCTTCTGGAGGGCGGAGTCGAAGAACTGGCGGATCGCGGGGATGGCCTTCGCGCCGTCGGAGGCGGCCTCGGGAGAGCCCTCGGCCTCGTCCTTGATCGAGGAGAACATCTCGGCGAAGCGCATCAGCGAACCGGCGGCCATCCGGTCGCGGCAGGGGAAGTTCTGGATCCCCCGGATCGGGCCCTCCAGGTCGAAGCTGATCGGCTCGACCGCCGCAGCGACCCTGAACGTCTTGCGTGGCATCGACATCTCCATCTCATCAGCGGGGCGTGCACGTGCGCTTGCAGTCTGTCAGCCGGTCATGTCAACCGCCGCGCTCCCACATGCTCAGGGCGGCCTCCAGGCCGCGCTCCAGGAACTTGTAGGGCTTGTTGCCGGGGTGCTGGACGGACTTGAAGTGCACGACCCGGCCGACCTTGGGCCAGTAGAAGGTCAGCACCCCACCGGGGTTCTTCGGCTTGATCGGGTGCGGCTTGGTCCCCTGGTCCACGAACAGCGTGTAGCCCACGTCGGAGCCCGCATCGAACTGGATCCCCCGGGACCAGGTGCCCTTCTTGTAGTGCATCCCGGCAGTCATCACGCCCGAGCGCCGGTTGGCCAGGCCACGGATCCGGAAGACGGCCTCCATCGCCAGGCGGTTGACCGACTGGCCCACGGGCCCGGTCCACCCGGCGAACTCCTTGATGGCTGCCTCGTCGGGGACCCATTCGACCTTGGTCCGGGCCATCAGAAGGTGCCGACCGCCAGCAGCTGGACGTTCAGCTCGACGGTCTGGAAGCCGCCGGAGGGAGCGTTCGTGACCACCGAGATGTCCGAGCCGATCTCGTCCAGCCGGTTGACAGCCTCCAGCAGGATCTCGGCGTCCGAGCTGGCCAGGCGCGCGGCCTCGATCATCATCTCCATCGAGGGCGGGGTCTTGCCCTTCTGCACGGCGGGTGTGCAGCGGGTGATGATCACCGAGTAGCTGCCCATCCAGCGCCACGGCTTGCAGATGGTCGGCCCGTCGGCGGCCGGGGTGGGGTTCCAGCCGGTGAACAGCACGGCGACCTGCTCACAGTCGGCCGGGATCGGGGCCATGTAGACCGACTGCCTGGCCGGGAGCGGGGTGCCCTTGGCAAGGGCGGCGGCTTTCACGATCTCCAGCAAGGCCTCACCCATGCTGGAGAGGGTCGAAGGCCCGGTGCTGGCACCGGCCTCGGCCGCCTCGATCATCGCGGCAGCCGCAGCATCGGCCTCAGCCAGCCGGTCGGCCGCGAACGGGTCGGTCCGGGCGTAGGTCATGGCTCAGGCCCTCCGCAGCCGCACACCGACGCCTGGAGGTGAGTCCGGGGTGTAGACCCCCGACGGCCGCAGCGCGCGCTTCGGGTTGATCTGGGACAGCCAGGCGTCCACGGTCGGCAGCCCGGTGCGGCCCTTGTCCAGGTAGTCCTGCGGGGTGATCAGCTCCATGCTGATGCCCTCGCGCGTGAGGCTGGTGACCCGGTCGGGCAGCTGGCACTCGCCGTCCTCGATGAAGGACAGGTAGAGCTGGCGGGCGTAGGCCAGCAGCGCGTTGCGAGCGCCCCGGGTGAGGGTGGAGCCGAAGCGGTACTCGACCCGCAGGATCTGCTGCCCGGACGCGCCGCAGGCAGAGCCGCCGCGCCAGCCCGGCACAGCGCCCGCTGAGCCGAAGAAGTGGATGGTGGAGCCCACGAGCCGGTAGGTCTTCCGGATCGGGCTCTCAGAGCCGCTGAGCGGGTCCACCACGTTGATGCCGAGGACTTCGAGGACCGGCCCGTAGACCGGCGAGATCCGGCGGACGTTCGGCGTGGAGATCATCTCCTCCACCTGCGTCCCGGCCGGGTGGATCAGGTGCCCGGTCGCCAGCGTCAGGATCTCGCTGGCAACAGCCAGGGCCAGGACCAGGTCTTCGTCCGGCTCGGCCGGTGCGGTCTCAGGTGCCGCCTGCCCCGTGACGGCAGCGAAGACGGAGGGGTCGGTGGGGTCAACCCAGAGCATCCGAACACCCTCCGCCTTCGCTGGTCATGCCATGTCAACCGGGGCGAACCCCGGCCCGATCAGGTCGCGGAGCCCGCAACCCAGGCGGTGCCGTTCCAGTGTGCCGTCGTACCGTCCGCCAGGACGATCCGCTGCCCGACGGTCCAGGCAGTGGTCGGCGTGGCGACGACATCCTCCAGCGCATCGAGGTCGGCCGGAGCGTCCGCGCCCGGAGGCGTGAACATGCCCGGCGTGCCCGCCGTCGCGCCGGTGGCCACGATGGCCGGAGCCGGAGCCCGACCGGCGACCCAGGCGGCCCCGTCCCAGTACGCCTCGGTGTTGTCCCGCAGCGTGACGAACTCGTTGGGGTCCCAGGCGGTGGTGCTGCCCAGAGCGCCCTGCGACTGGAGGTCGGCCAGATCGGCCGGTCGCGTGGCGTTGACCGGGCTGAAGACGCCCGGATCCCCAGCGGTGATCCGCACGATCGGGATCCCGAGGTTGTCGAACTGACCCTTCAGCCCCAGCGGCGCGAAGAAGCTGCGCGTGTAGAGGAAGGGCCGGTCCGTGTGGGCCGGGAAGCGCCAGTCGAAGGCACCAGCGGGCGGAGCCGGGGTGACTCCGGCCAGGTCCAGGTTCGGACCGGAGCCGAAGGCCTCGTTGCCCGTGCCCGTGCCTGCGAAGGCCGTGGCCAGGTTGCCGTTCTCGATGACCCGGTCGCCGTCCAGCCGGAACTGCGCCGACGGGAACAGGTAGTGCCAGAACGGGGCGCGGGACGCAGAGCGCCCGTTGACCACCGCGTCGGCCCAGACCTCCACGGCCACGCCGTTCGGGTTGGCCACGGCACCGGCCAGCTCGGAGGCGTAGCCGATGGCCACCATGTCCCCGGCGTCGGTCCCCGAGGGGGCGAAGGTGGAGGTGCCACCAGCGGTCAGCACCTCACCACCGACCAGCATCTGCGTCAGGACGGGGTCCGGGTCGCAGATGCTCATGCTCAGCCCGACGTTCTTCAGGGTGTCGGGGAGCTTGTAGTAGACGCAGGTCTCTCCAGCGGCGTTCTTGATCTCGATCTCGTCGCCCTCGGAGTACTCCGGGGTGAACTGGAACGAGATGAAGCCGCCGGTCAGGTACACGTCACACGAGGATCCGGTGATGGGTGCACCGTCGGACCCCAGCTGCGTCACCCGAAGCGCGCGGCCTCGGACTGAAGCGGCGTTGTCCTGCACGTAACCAGGCACGATCTGTCCCTCCTCTCTCTGTCAACCAGCCTCAGCGAGGGGGATCAGACGGCCGGGTAGGTGATGGGCCCGGCGTAGCGACCCGTGGTGGCCACCGGCGTGGTGACCCACAGGGCCTCACCACCGGTCCGGACGGCCGACTCGAAGGTCTCCGTGAAGGTCTGGTAGTCGTTGGTCCGGACCAGCGTGCTGTCGCGGACGATGCCGAGGTCCAGCTGGCCGCCGTCGAGGAACAGGAAGCTGCCCTCGATGGAGAGCGACCACTGCACGGTCTCCGGGAAGGCCGGGAGGACCCCGCCGTCCGCGACGTTGCCGTAGAAGCCACCGCCGTTGGTGCCCGGGACGTGGGAGTCCAAGGTCCAGGCGACGTTGACGTTGCGGTCCCGGAAGAAGGACTCGATCTCGTCCACGCTCATGCCGAAGTTGTCGGCCATCTGCGCGGTCGAGGGCGGCTGCCGGACCATGTCGGCGTCGATCGCCTGGATCATCCAGACCGGGAAGCGGGCGCTGAGCGGCACGTTCGCCGCGATGCGGTGCCGGTCGCGGTAGTAGGCGATGGCCCGGTCAGCGGTGTCCAGCAGCGTGCGCAGGAAGCCGAGACCGGCCTCCACGGTGCCGCCGGTGACCTTCTTGGACTGCGCGCGGATCTGGGAGAGCAGCGCCGACTCCGACAGGCGGGCCTGGGCGACCAGGGCCAGCTTGTTGTTGGCCGTGACCATCTCCGGGAAGACCCGGGACTGCATGACGCCGAAGGTCAGGCAGAGCGTGACCGCCTGGACCAGGGCCTCGGACTCGTCGGGGCAGTTGACACGGGCGCAGACCTTCCAGGTCGCCTCGTCGTCGGCGTCCACGGCCGCGTCGTCGGCGCAGGTCCAGAAGCCGACAGCCGCGCCGATCTGGTCCAGGGTCGGACCCTCGAAGAAGCGGATGCCGCCCCGGTCAGCGCCGAAGCCCGCCAGGCTGGCCTTGACCGGCCGGACGGTGTCGCCGATGCCGAACAGGTCGTAGCGGGTGTCCAGCGGGGCGCAGCAGCCACCGGCCGCCGTGATGGCGTCCAGGTTGGTCGCGGCGTCGATCTTCTCGCGGTTCCCCATCGCGTCCCCGTACTTCAGGAAGCGGTCGTCGGGGATGTTGCTGCGGATCGAGGCCACCAGCACCTGCTCCCCGTCGGCACCGCCGACGCGGCCCAGGGTGGAGATGCGGTCGGCCATCGCCTTGGACATGCGGTTCAGGTCTGGGATGACCTGGCCGGAGTCGTACCCGCCCAGGTTCGCGCCAGCGACAACAGCGCTGGTGCTGGAGACGACGGGAGCCCGGCCCTCCGGGACCTCGGGCTCGACGTCGTTGACGACGGTGGAAGCGGTCACGGGGGTGCTCTCCTGGCTGGTCGGGGCGGGGTCGGTGGTGGCGGTGTCGGCGGCAGCAGCCACCGGCTCGGCGGGCGGAGCGTCGGAGCGCTGCCCGATCTCGTTGCGGACGGAGTCCAGAGCGTCGGCCAGCTGACCAGCAGCTGCGTCGTCACCGCCGGAGTCGGCAGCGTCGAACGCCTCGACCAGACGGCTCTCCAGGGCGGAGAGTTCTTCGTCGGTGAGGTCGGCCAGACGGTCCAGGTCTCCCTGGAAGTCGGCGAGGGGGTCCATGAAGGGATGCCTCCGGTGGGAAGGGGCTCTACATCACCGGAAGGGTCATCGCGCGGGAGTGGTCACCGTGCGTCGTCGCTTCGGTCGGGACAGTACCCGATCGGGTGGTCAACGAGAATCGCGGCAAGTCCTAGTTGACAGTGTTGACAGGGCCATGCAATACTTCTCCCATGACCGACAAGGACATCTGGGGAGTGAAGATCGGGCCCGTCATGGTCGGCGGGGCCACCGATCGCAAGCCGAAGACGAAGGCGGACCGGTGGTGGCAGCTCGTCGGCTGGATCATCGTCGTAGCGCTGATCGCCTCCGCCTCCCCGGTGCTCGGCGTCGTCCTGATCTTCGGGACCGCCATCGTCGTAGCCGCAGTGACCGCTCCTGACCCCGAGAAGAAGAACGAGGACCAGCCATGACCGCTCCCCGCACCGACCGCAACGTCCGCAAGCTCCGCCACTCGATCCGCAAGCGCGCCTTCTGGATCTTCCAGCTGACCAAGGGCCTGCCCGGCGCGACGCAGGAACAGCAGGTCCAGATCCTGGACAAGCAGATCTCGCTCCTGACCGAGGCGCTGGAGAAGGCCAAGGAGGCCCGGGAGATCGTGTCCACCCGGGACTTCGACGCCTACAAGGCGGCCAAGGACGCGGCGGCTGCCGCTCCGGAGGTGGAGAAGGTCGCCGACAGCGAGCAGAAGCAGATGGAGGCGCTGACCTTCCAGGATCTGGTGGCCCAGCTGAGCGGGAACGCGCTGGCCACCGAGCCCGAGCAGGCCGATAAGCCGAAGGACGACACTCCTCCCTTCTGACCTGCACAAACGAAAGGGCCCCGCACCTCTGGTGCGGGGCCCTTCGTCGTGTCAACCGGCTGTCAGGGCTTCCTGCCCAGGGCGTTCCGGCGGTCCTGCGCCTCCTGCTCGTTGATCTCGCCCTTGGAGAGGGCGTCCCCGATCGCAGTCACCGCATCGTCGTAGGCCTTGCGCGCCGTGGTCACGGCCGCCTGCGCCTCCGACATGGCCGCGTCTGAGGCATCGGTCTGGGCCGGGGTAGCCCCGGACTTCGCCGCAGCCGCCGCCGCCTTGTCCGCCGCCTTCTGGGCCGCAGCTGCCGCCGCCGCCTGCTTCTTGGCCTCGGCCTCGGCAGCGGAAGCCGCCCGCTTGGCCTCGGTCTCGACCGCCTTGGTCACCCGGTCCCGCTCGGCTGTCACCCGGTCCTTCGGCGGGACCAGGGTCTCGTCGGTGCCCTGGCCCGAGATCTTCCAGCCCGACTTGATCAGCTTGGACTTCGTCTCGTCGCTGATCCCCGCCGTGCTCAGCGGTGCGGTGTCGGCTGGCGGGTACAGCGCCTCCTTCTTGTCGTCGGGAGCGCCCTTCCACCCGGCCTTCAGCAGCGCTTGCCGGTCAGCCTCGGGCAGATCATCGGCGTCCACCTGCGAGCGCAGCTGGACCTCGTTGATCCCGGCCGGTCCGGTGTCCTTCTCGGCCGCCTTGGCGAGCTTGTCCCGGGCCGCTGTCAACCGGTCCTGCGGCGGCGTCAGCTGCTCGAACTCGCCCTTGCCCCCGAGCTTCCAGCCAGCCTTGATCAGCTGGGACTTGGTCGCGTCGCTGAGCTTGGAGCTGTTGATCGGCAGCACGTCCGCAGGCGGGTAGACCGCCTCCTTGTCGTCGCCGGGCACGCCCTTCCAGCCCGCCTCGGTCAGCGCGGCCAGGTCGGCGTCGGGCAGCTTCTCGGCGTCCAGCCCGGACTTCAGCTGGACCTCTCCCAGGTTGCCCGGGTTGGCATCCTTCTTGGCCTTCACCTCGGCCGGGAGGGTGGGGTCCTTCTTCGGCTTCGGGTTGAGCGGGACGTAGCCACCGTCGTAGCCCAGCGTGTGCGGGTCGATCCCACGGTTGGCCAGCTCCCGGACCAGCGCCATCCGGGCCGCCTCGTTCCGCTCGTTCCCGTGCGGGGTGGAGAAGACCGCCTTGGCCGTGAGCGCCAGGTCCCCGTTGGACATCCACTGGGCGGCCTTGGTCAGCTCGGCCGGGGTGCTCTGGGACATGAACCGGTCGTAGGCGTCCTTCTCGTTCTTCGCCTTGCCCTGTCCCAGGGGCGTGCCGATGGGCAGGCCGTAGCGCTTGACCCCGGCCTCGGTGGCGACCTTCCGCCCGGCCTTCTTCGGGATGGGCCCGCTGCCGGGGTTGCCCTTGGCGATGTGCTGGGCGGCCTTGGACTGAGCCTCAGCCGCCCGCTCCTTGGCGGACTGGCCCGGGGCAGCCAGCAGCGCTGGTGCCTGGCGTGGGGCCAGGCTCAGGCTTTTCCCGGGTCACCTGCGGACGCGGCGACCGGCTGCTTGTCACCGCCGTGCACGCGAGCACGCAGCGCGGCCAGGCGGTCGGCCCGCTCCTGCTCGTCGGGGGTCAGCTCGGCCACGTTCTCCTCGGCTGGGGTCTCGGCCTCGACGGCCGGAGCCTCCTCGGCCGGGACCTCCTCAGTGGCAGCGGCAGCCGCCCGGCGCTCGGCGGCCAGCGCGCGAGCACGCTGGACAGCCTCGGAGACGGGCTTCTCCTCGGGGGCCGGAGTCTCCTCCTCCTCGACCTCCTCGGCGGTGTCCGTTTCGGTCGTGACGGAAGCATCGGCGTCCACCGGCTCACCGTCGGCCACGACAGACTCGTCGCCCACCAGGTCCGGGCCGTCGCTTACACCGTAAACGTGGGCCTCCAGCGCGGTCAGGCGCTCGGCCACAGCGGCGTCGGCCAGCATGGCCAGGCGCATCGCGTAGAGCGGCCGGGAACCGGCGGCCACCAGCGACATGATCGCGCCGCTGGCCACGCGCGCCCGGGTGACCGGGAAGCCGGGGACGTTGACCTGGCAGCAGGCGACCAGCTCCAGGTTGCCGTTGATCGGCCGCCAGTCGCCGGACGGCGCACTCGCACGGAGCACGCGGAGCTGGTTCGGGGTGACCTCCGGCCGGATCGACCCGGCCACCCAGATGCCCCACTTGTCGTCGCCGCAGTTGACATCGGCCGCCGCGCTGGCCGTGTTGTCGTAGTGGGCCACGGCCGCCGCAGCGTCGGCCTGGAGGGGCGCGTGGCCGCCAGCCAGGGTCAGCTGCCCGACGTTGATCCGCTTGCCGCTGGCGGTCACCAGCTGGCCGGTCTTGAAGTAGGCGTAGTCGGTGCGGGACTTCGGCGCGTGCACCCGGCCGGGCAGGCCGATGTGCGCCACGTCCCGGGTGGCGATGTGGCCGTAGACCCGGCCGTCGTCGTCCACCGTGAGCGGAGTCGGACCCTCCAGCTGAGGGTCAGCGAACCAGTCGTCCGGCGGTGCCACGGGGAACCCCGCAGCGGTGAGGGTCCGGAGCAGGCCACCCTCGTTGCCTGCCTCGGCGTAGATGCCGTCCTTCAGGGTCGTGGTCATGCTCTCTCCTCCCGGGCCGATCCAGCGGCCGGTTGACATCGCTGCGACCAGCGCAGCTTCTATCGACAGCACGGCCTGAGCGGGTCGCCCAGATGCTGCGACCGCTCCTGCGGTCCGGTTCCCACGGGCTCCGGACCACTGACCCGTGGCCCGCTTGTGCAGGTTCTGGCAGTAGCCCTTGGCCCGCACGCCCATGTACTTGCGCAGCTGGCGGTAGCACCGGGTCCAGTCGCCCGGCGTCCCCCAGCGGATCTTGGCCGCGCCCTTGCCACTGGTCCAGTAGCGGCGCAGCTTCTCGGCGCGCGGGTCAGGGGAGACCGTCAGCGGGGCGTCAGCGACCAGCGCGCCCTTCGCTCCGGCCGTGATCCCCCAGTCCTCGGGAAGCACGCCGACAGCGTTCAGCTCCCGGGCCCGCTTGATGATGTGCCGCTTCGCGGCGTTCTTGTTCGTCGCCCGGCCGAGCGCCTTGACGGCCTTCTTCAGGTCGTCGCGGTTGTCGATGGGGAACGCGCCCTCGGGCAGCGTGTGCTTCTTCTCCCCGGCCGCCGCGACCGGCTCGGTCTTGTCGGCCTCGTCCAGGCCTTCGCCCGGATCCCCGCTGTCCTCGGAACCCTCAGCCTCACCTTGACCCTGGCCGATCTGCTCCAGGACGTTGTCCAGCTGGGCCTGGTCAAGCTCAACCAGGGGTGGAGGCTGGACGCCCTGGAGCTGGGCCAGCACCTCGGGAGCCTCGTCCCACTTGCCGTTGCGGTAGGCCAGCAGCTCGGGCCCCGGACGCAGCCGGATCAGCTCCAGCACCGCGCCGGTGTCCAGCTCGTCCACGATCGCGTACTCGGTCCAGCCGTCCTCGGGACCGGCCGTCACGTCCTCGGTGGCTGCCTTCGGCGGAGTGCTCAGCACCTCCTCGGGTGCTGGTCCCGCAGCGATCAGGCGCTCGGGCGGCAGGAAGGCGATCGGCCAGAAGTACCGGCGGACCAGGCCGGTGGCACCGGCGGTCAACGCCTCGGCCAGATCTCCGGCCAGGTCCCGGGAGAGGACTTCCACGTGCTGGTCGTAGCGGGTCTCGTAAGGCCGCCAGGCTCCGGCCACCAGCTGCTCGTAGCCGTTCTCGCCCACCCGGCGCAGCAGGCCGACCAGCTTGTCGGTGTCCTCGGCGTCCGCGATGCCGTAGAAGCCCACGTCCTCGCAGTCGGCGCAGTCCAGCGGCTTGGTCGCACTCGTTGCAGCGGCTGCAACGACCGCGTCCAGCGTGCGCTCGGCCCAGTCGGAAGCTCCGGGGATCGAGGAGGACTTCAGGGTCAGCAGGTCCCACGACCGGACCTGGCCGGTTGACACGAGGGCGGAGACCGGATCGCTGGAGCCTCGGGCTGCTTCGCGCATCGTCCGGGTGGGACGGTGCTGAAGGTCGAACCCCGACATCATCAGCGGCATGGTCAGCTCTCCTGGTCCTGGGGTGCGGGAGCGATGAACTTGGCCAAGCCCTTCAGCTCCCTCTCCTGCTCAGGCGTCAGCACTTTCTGCCACCGCGCGACACTGACAGTATCCGTGAAGCTGTCCGGGATCGGGACGTAGTCCCAGTTCCGGCCGATCTCCTCCAGCGTGCGCAGCGGCGGCCGAATGGCGAACCGCGCCAATCCGACGGCCTTCCTGACCGCTTCGTAGTCGCCCGTGCCAGCGCGCAGCGCCTCCAGGGCATCGCGTACCGGCTGGACGTTCTGACCGGTCGTCAGATCTGCGGGTGCGGTCATGCGGCCTGCTCCTCGGGATAGAAGCCGGGGGTGCCCTCGGTGTCATCGGGACCAGTGCCACTGCCGCCGATGAAGACCGGCTTCTTGCCGGTGTTGTCCCATTCCGCCCACCGCACGAACGTGGCCTTCATCTGGTCGAAGTTCCGGGCGTTCGCCGAGTTGTAGCGCTGGGCGTCGGGGTCGTTCTCGTCCAGGATGTTGTCCGCGATGACGGAGTCCGGCACGACCCGGCCGCCGTTGACGATCTCGGGATCGTCCGGCCGCCGGGAGCGCCCCGTGCGCAGTGCGTCCAGGCCCTGCTGGTGGCGCAGCGCCACCCGCTCCCGGGAGGTGCCCGGGTCCACGTCCACGAAGACGCCGTCCACGACGTAGTCCCAGTTGCCCAGGTGGTCGGTGACCTGCTCGTAGTTCGGCTTCTGCCCGGCGCGCGCCGTGCCGCCCATCGTGATGTCGAAGATCAGGTTGTAGCCCTCGACGCTCAGCAGCTGCTCCAGCATGTAGCTCATCTCGGAGCTGGCGGCGTGCACGAAGCTGGCCGTCTCGGCCGGGGCCAGGCCCTCGATGTCCGGGTGCAGCCCCCGCTCGAACATCTTGTCCTTGAACAGGTCCGGGTTGATCGTGATCCACTCGTCCTTGCGGAAGGACCCGCTCTGCGCCATCGCATCCAGGGTGGAGGACTTCCCGGCCCCCGGCAGCCCGCCGAGCATGATGGCGCGGCGGTTCTTCGGCTTGGACTGGTTGACCGTGACCTCGTCGTAGACCTCGTCCACGACCGCGTCGAAGATCTGCTGCCACTCCTCCGACCACAGGCCGAAGCTGTCCTTGAAGGCCGAGTCGTAGCCCAGGCCCTCGCCCTCCAGGTACTGGCTGTGCACCTCGGCGATGAAGCCCAGGTGGCTCTCCATCTCGGCGTCGGTGATGGCCCCCTGGCCGGTTGACACGATCGCCGCCTGCTCGGGGTGCTTCTCGTGGATCTGGGCGTTGATCTCGGCGATCTTCACGTCGTAGTCGTCCTGGCTCATCGCCGGGACCAGGGCGTCCTGGACCTCCTTGCGCGCGGACTCGCCGGGCTGGAGGTGGGCCAGCGCCTTGGGCGCGGTGGAGACCTTCGTGGACAGCTGCTCGACCGGGATCAGCGCGGGGAAGCCAGCCGCGTCGTCGGACGGGATCGGGTTGCCCTCCACGTCCTGGTAGGCGACGTAGGCACCCTCGGGACGGAGGTCGCTGATCTTGGCCCGGCGGCGCACCGCAGTGCGGTCGGACAGCAGCGCGTTCTCGCTGGCGAAGACGTTGACGAAGCTCTGCTTCTCGATGAAGCGCCCGTCCTTGCCGCGCGGGTGCAGCCAGTCCTGCCACTTGGCGGCTGTCAGCACAGCAGGATCATGCAGCATCCCGTTGACACGTGCGGCAGCAACGATGGCCAGGTACATCCCATCGGGTGGTCGCTGCCCGGCAGCGGCCAGTCCGGCGAACAGTCCAGCGGCCGATCGGATGGCCGCCGGGCAGTCCAGCTGGACTACATCTCCATCTCCCGCCCGGCCATCGAGAAAGGGGGCGTCACGGCCACTGGAGCCACGTTCCAGTGCGCCGGGATCCGAGCGGAGGCGCTGAGCGCGCGAGCCCGCTTGGTGACGTACCAGCGCGCGGCCGGGTGGGTGTTGGCGTAGCGGATGCCGAGGTCCAGGTCTTCGGTCCGGACGATCTGCGGGATCTGCACGCCGCTGGCCGCGATGGCCGCCGTGGTCTCCACGTCCACGTCCGTGGTCGGGTCGATGTCCGGGCCGTCAGCGCTGGGCACCGGGAGGTCGAAGACCGAGATCGTGTGGCTGGCCGCGTCAGCGGCGTCCCAGACATCCAGGGCCGCCGCACCGACTGCCACCAGGCTCATGTCCTCCAGGGCCCCGGTGTCGCTGCTGAGCAACTGCCAGTCCCCGGCGTAGCGCACGTAGGTGCCCAGACCCGTCTCCAGCATCAGGGTGGCCACCGTGTTGTCCGGTGCCACGACTGCGTCCAGCTGACTCGCCAAGACTCCCCCTCGGATCACTTCTGCCTGCACCACCGACAGCGGCTGGGGAACTCCAGCCGCCGACATCGTCACTGCGTCGTAGGGGTCCAGGTCCCGGAACCGGAAGGCCTGCCCGTTGTCCGAGACGCCCACGATCCAGTCACCCTGATCCTCCACCGAGGTCAGGATGACACCCGAGATGTAGTCGCCCCCGTCCTCGTCCCAGCCGACGCTCCAGCCGCCGGTGTCGGCGAGACCGGCGACCAGGCCACCGACCGGCTGGAGGCGCACCCGGTCCTCCTCGGTGTCGGTGACCGGGTCGGTCGTCACCCGGTAGGTGGTCTCCACCATCGCGGGGTTGGGGAACTGCACGGGCGCGGTCATGCGACAGCATCTCCAGCGGTAGCGGTGACGGGAGCAGCAGCGGCCGGAGCACTCGCCGCCGGGGCAGCGGTGTCGTAGGAGACCGGCAGGTCCAGGATCGGCCGGGCGTTGGCCGGGATCGTGACCGGCGGCAGGTCGTCGGGGGTCATCGTCGCGGCCTTCTGCTTCGTGATGACGATGTCCTCGATCGGGCGGCCGTTGATCATCTCGAAGCCGTCCTTCTTCAGCTGCTCGATCGCCTTCAGCCGCTCCTCAGCGCTCTGCACGGCGATGAAGCCGACCGCCTCCGTCGGCAGCCCGCCGCCGAGGAAGTAGTCCTTCACCGAGGACATCGAGGTGGCGTGGGCCAGGTGGTCGGCACCCTGGCCGTGGCCCATCCCGAAGGCGTCGTGGTTGGCCACCCGGAAGTCCATGATCCGGCCCAGGACCGCCTCGGGACGGTGGTAGATCATCATCCCGGCGGTCTTGTAGCTGGCCGAGGCGTTGGAGCTGGGCAGCTTGTTGACCGTGCTGGCCGAGGCGTAGGACCCGTGCCCGGCGTGGTTGGCGTTGTCCGAGCTGGCCGAGGCACCGTTCCCGACCGAGCCGGAGCCGTCCAGCATCCCGGTGGTCTTCTTCAGGATCGAACTGGCCGAGCCGTACTTCACGGTTGACACGATCTGCGCGGCGTTGGCCGTGGTGGCCGCCCGGTAGACCAGGTTGTACTTGGCCTTCGCGGCGAGCGCGTTCCGCGCCCGGTCCGACCAGAAGAAGCTGGTCTTGCCGGTGGACTCGTCCACCCCGACCAGCACGTCCTGCCAGCCCAGGTCGGTGATGCCCATCGTCTTCCCGGCCTGGGAGAACAGCATCTCGTCGGTGTAGTGCTTCGGGGTGTCCACGTCGTGGGTGTCCAGGCTCAGCAGCGTGCGGAGCGCGCCCCGCACGTTGTCCTTGGCCGAGTCCTGGGTCATCGGGGAGTAGTCGATCCCCATCTTGGCCAGCGCCGCGCCCAGGGACTTCTCGTCCACACCCTCGGGCAGCGTGATCACCGTGACGCCGGTGGTCGAGTGCCCGTTGCTGCCCTTCGGGTCCACCGTCTCGATGACGACGCCGTCCTCCGAGACGTTGCGCAGCGTCTTCCAGCTGTGCGAGACCTGGCCCAGCGCGCTCTTGGTCACGGCCGAGCCGGGCTCGTTGTAGAGCGAGCCGTTCTCCGCACCGCCCTTGACCGCCGAGATCCCGCCATCGGTGACCAGGGACCAGCCCTGGGCCTTGGCGATCTCGCCGACCGAGAAGGCACCGGCGGTGATCTTCTTCGGCTTGTTCTCGTCCCAGGCGTAGACCGTCAGGCTCTTGCCGGGGTGGAACCGGCTGGTGATCTCCTCGCCGGTGTTCCGGTCCTTCAGCGTGACGATCTTGACGCCGCTGGCGGCCGGGTCGTCCACCACGCCGGTGACCTCGTGGGTCGGCGGCACCTGGGCGGGGTCCACCTTCCAGCGCGGGGTCCCGTCCGGGTTGTCCGTGGAGGACTTCCGCATCGGCAGCAGGTCACCGGCGGCGACCGCCTGCGACATCTTGGAGCTGGTGACCCAGTCGCCCTTCTCCCCGGAGCCCGCCAGCGACGCGACCAGCTGCTCCCGCTGGGCGGGGGTCAGGGTCAGGTGCACCCGGTTGTAGGTCTTGCCCGACGGGCCGGTGGTCTTCGTGACGACCATCTGGCCGCCGCTGACGCCCGGAGCCGCCGTGAGGATGGCCCGGAACTTCCCGTCCTTCGCGGTCTTGGCCAGCGCCTCTCCAGGCGTGTCAACCGCCAGCGGCATCCCGCCGGGGATGTCCTTCAGCGTGACCGGGGCCGCGTAGGCCTTGTAGTTCGCCGACTTGTCGGTCTTCAGGGCCTCGATCAGGCGGGTGGTCTTCTTCCCGTCCGAGGTGAGCACGACCGCCTTGGTCTTGTCCTTCGAGACCGAGATGACCTTGCCCGACATCGGGCCCTTGCCCGTGACGTACATGCCCGAGGTCGGGATGTGCCCGTCCTTGGTCAGCGACCCGCCCCAGGCGTTGATGTCCTCCTGAGAGGGCTTCTGAGCGCCGGGGTAGGCCGGAGTGGCCGGGGCCTCGGGAGCGGACGGCACAGACGCGATGGGGGCGTTCGCGGTGGGGGTGGCAGGCACGGTCGGCGCAGGCGCGGTGCCCGCACTGCCCTGCGCGTAGATCGAGTCCGCCGCGACCAGGCTGAAGCTGGTGAAGTCCAGCGTGCCGCTGGGCTTCTTGATCGGCTGGACCTGGCCGTCCTTCACGGCCGCCCACTGGCTGAGCTTGACCACGTCCCCGCCGGTGGCCGGGTCCACGTCCGAGTGCAGCTGAATGAACAGGCCGCTGTTGCCGCCGCCGGTCAGGCCCTGGACGTAGAGCCAGTCGCCCGCCTTCATCCCGACCGCATCGGCCGAGCTGGCCAGGTGACCGAAGCCGGTGGGGTCGGGCAGCCCCTCAGCAGCCCAGCCGGAGATGGCCGGACCGGCGTAGAGGTTGGCCGCCGGGGGAGCCGGGGCCGCCGTCGGGGCGGTGACGATGACCTTGACCGGGGCCGGGGCGGTGGTGTTGCCGAAGAAGGCCGCCATGTCCGCGTCGTCGCTGAACGTGGGAGCCAGGTCCAGCGACCCGTCCGTGTAGGCGTAGAACCACTCGCCCGTGCTGTTCCGCACGAAGACGGAGTTGCCAGCAACCCAGGCCGACTGACCGACGGCCAGCTTCAGGCCGTCCAGCTTGTCCATCGCGGTCGGGCTGAGCTGCGAGGCGTCCTGGGTGGTGACCGCGTCCTTGGACAGCGTCGTGGCGACGCTGACCCCGGCGTAGTGCTCCCCACCGGTGTCCAGCGGTGCACCCTCGCCCGGGACGCCCTTCAGCGAGCCCTGGAGGACGTTGACGGTGTAGCCGGACTGGCTGGCCGCCCACTCCATCGTGTCCTGGCTGTAGGCGTCATCGGCCTCCAGCTGGCCGTTGACGATCGGCTGCCAGGTGCCGTCCTTCTTGACCACCGTGGTGGTCCCGCCGGTGGGGCCGGTGAAGGAGACGACGTTGTCGCCGGGGTCGCTCTGGTAGCCGTCGAAGACGCCACCACCGGCCGGAGCGGCCGGGGTCGTCTCGGGCAGCGGCCACTCCTGGTGGAAGTCGTTGCCGAACTCCGGGCCCAGGTTGGTCGGGATCTCGCTGGCCTGCATCACCGTGGAGCTGGAGAGCTGGCCCCCGACGGCCATCTTGTACGGGCCCTCGCCGCCCTGCTGGACGTAGAAGTACGGGTCCGTCGTGCCGTTCGGCGCGTAGGAGATGACCTTGTCGCCGGTCTGCGGGATGTACCCCTCGAAGTCCGGCGTCGGGGTGTCCTCGGTGTCAACCGCCGGAGCAGCCGCGCTGCCGGTGCCGTCGTAGACCAGCGTGTACTTGGACCCGGCAGCGCCCGGCTGAGCAGCCAGGGACTTGGCCAGGTAGGCCTGCATCCCGGAGTCGCCCAGCGGAGCCCCGGCCTCGGGGTTGGTCGGGGCCGGAGCCCACTCGCCACCCGGCGTGCTCTGCACGAAGAACCAAGGGTCGTCGTCGCCCTCGTAGCTGAGCAGCTGCACGACCTTCTGCCCCGGGGCCGGGGTGAACGAGGTGGACTGGTTGCTGAAGGTCGGCGGGGCGTCCGGCGTGGCCTTCGTGCCGCCCTCGGTCGGGTGCAGCAGCTCGTACTTCTGGCTGCTGGAGCCCTTGCCCGACAGCTTCATCTGGACGACGTGGTTGCTCTTGATCGCGTCCGAGGACTCGTCAATCGTCCCGTCCGGGGACATCAGGTACCAGCCGCCGCCGGGCTGCTGCTGGAGGTAGATGCTCACCTTGCCGTTGGGCATCGTGGACTTCAGGACCGCCTGGCCCTCGCCCGGGATGAACGGCGCGTAGTCCCCGGGCAGCCCGGCAACCACGGTCGGCCCGTTCTCACCCTCGGGGACATGCGTCCAGGTGTAGAAGTCCGCCCCGACGTCGTTGCCCTGCTCGATGACCTCGTCCAGCGTCCAGGTCTTCTGACCCAGGCCGGAGTAGCCGATCTTCTTGTAGGTGCCGTCGGACTGCTTGGTCAGCACCGACATGCCCCCGGAGGGCATCTGCGCGATCAGGAAGGTCTCCCCGTCGGCCGGGGTGTAGCCGTAGTCGTTGAGCTTGTTCGCCAGGAAGGTCGGAGCCAGCGGGCCCTGGTGGTGGACCAGCGCCGGACCCGTGTCAACCGGACCGAAGGGGTCGTGGATGACGGTGATCTGGCCGGGGCCCAGGTCCTCGACGTTGTAGCCGGGGGAGTAGACCCCGGAGCCGTCGCCCTTGACCGTGTAGACCTTCGACCCCGGTGAGAAGCTGCCGGACGGGGAGACGATCAGCGCGCCGGAAGTGCCGGGCAGCGTGATGAGGGCGACGGCCTCGCCCGCGTCAGGCTTGTAGTCCGCCGAGCCCGCGCCGTACAGCGAGAGGCTCGTGCCCTCGGGGATCTTCAGCTTGCCCTCGAAAGGCTTGCCGTCCCAGACCTTGTCCATGCCGGTGACGGTCGTGCTGGAGGACTCCCACTCCAGCTGCGCGGCGTTCCAGACCTGCCCGCCGTTCGGGCCGATCCGGTAGTAGCCGCCACTGCCGCTGGCGTAGATCGGGTACTGCGCGTTGCCGAAGTCGATGCCCTGGTCAGACATCGCCCAGTAGTGGTCCGGCGGGGTCTGATCGACCGTCACGCTGGCGTCGAACAGGTCGTTGACCTTGCCCGTGTCCACGCCGCTCTCGGCCGAGGTCTGGAAGGGCGCGAGGTAGACGCCCATCACCGCGTCCGGCCCGATGTCCGCTCCGGCACCCGGGCCGACCTGCACGATCGCCAGGTTCTCGGGGTCGCCGTTGATCATCACGGCGAACTTCTGGTTGCCGTTGTCCTGGAGGGACGGGTAGGAGACCACCGTCATGTCGTGGTCCGGACCGGGCTGGAAGTTCACGCCCGGGTAGAACTGCCCGGCGAAGGCACCGATCGGGACATCCACCGACCCGGCCTTGATGTTGCCCTGGTACTTCAGGTCGGCCGAGCTGGGTGCCCACTCCGTCTCGAAGGTGCCCAGGGACGTGAGGTTCCAGCCGCCGAAGCCGTCCTCCTTCTCGGCTTGCTCGATGATCGCGTAGGTGCCGTCGAAGGCCACCACCACGTCACCGCTGACCAGCTCACTGGGCTTCTTGGTCGGCGGCCCGGTGGTCGTGGTCTCGTCCGCACCCGGGATGTCCGGGGTCGTGTCGTTGGCCGGGTCGAAGGCCGGGGAAGGCGCGTCCGCGTCCTTCATCGGCGGGGCCTTCAGCACGTAGGTGGCCGGGGAGGAGGAAGCCAGGTAGGCCGTCGCCCCGTTGCTGTCCTCCACCTGGAGGGAGTCGGAGGCCATGACGTTCGTGACCGTCAGCCAGTTCTGGCCGTCCAGGCTGATCTCCTGGCCGACGGAGATCTGGCCGGACCACTCGGCCGGGGTCTTGGCCTCGTCGCCGTACAGCGGAGCCGGAGAGGCGGTGCCGGTCCAGCCATCGTTGGCCTGGAAGCCCGTGCCGCCGGGCAGCGCCAGCGCGAAGTTCTCCTCCGAGCCGAGGATGTGGACGTTCTGCCCCTCCTTCGGCAGCTCAAAGGCGTAGCCGGGGTCCGGCATCCCGTTCTCAACACCCCAGATGACCAGCCCGCCGCTCGGGCCCACCGTGCCGTCCGTGAAGCCGATCGTGCCGCCCCAGACGACCTCGAAGGTCGTGCTGTTGTTCTTGACCGCCGACGCCTGGACCAGCTGCTGGGTGGAGATCGGGCCGGTGTAGTCCTTCACCGTGCCGTGGTTGGCGACCTTGCCCCCGGTGTTCTGGAGCAGGCTGTCCAGCGGCTGGCCGGTGTAGGGCTCCTTGCCGAAGCTGCCATCGGCGTAGCCGACGATGACCATGTCCCCGGCGTCCAGATCCTCAGCCGGGTCGTAGTCCAGCCCGGGGAAGGCCTCCTTGGCCGCCTTCAGGTCGGGAGCCGCGCCGTAGTCCTTCAGCGGGCCGGGCGCGGCCTTCGGGGTCGTGTCAACCGCTTGCGGGGCGGAGGTGATCGTGACCGTGCCCGTGCTCTTGCGCTTGCGGACGCCGTTCGCGTCGGTGATGAAGACGAACTTGCCATCCGGGGAGATCAGCGTGATCTCACCGGCGTGCCCGTCCTTGGAGACGGCCATCATGCCCAGCGCCGGGATCTCCCCGGTAGCGGTCTTCGGGGCCTCGATCGCGCCCGCGTCGGCCGTGGGCTCCTTGCCGGGCTGCGTCATGGTGGACGCGAGCTTCAGCAGCAGCTTGTCCGGGTCGTCGCCGTTCGGGTCGGTGACGACCGAGTACTGGCCCTTCGGCTTGACGAACTTGTAGGTCTTCCCGTCCTTCTTGCTGACCACCTCAGCGCCCGGGGCGGCCTCGGTGCCGTCGCCCAGGACCATCGTCTTGGCCCCGCCCTTGGCGGAGGTCTTGGCGGGAGCGGGAGCGCCGGTACCGGCGGGCAGGGGCTGGTCCAGGTCGGCCTTGATCGCGGTCTCAGCCTCAGCGGCCTGACCCGTCTTGCCCGGCGTCGGGATGACGATCCCGAGGTCTTCAGCGGTCGGCGGGACGGTGTCCGGCGCGGGCACGTCCTCGACCATCGGCGTGGGCGCGGGAGCCGGGGCCTGAGCCTCCGGGGTGGCCGACTCAGGGGCCGAGAGGTCCAGGTCTTCCTGGGCCGGTGGGTCCCATCTCTTGACCGTCCAGGGCCCGGCGTTGGCGTTCGTGCCCTTGGAGTCCAGCAGCTGCGGCTGCTGGTTGGGGTACTGGATCAGCACCGCGCCGGTGTCGGAGTTCCAGCCGAGGATCTTGGCGTCGTTGCCCAGCGGGCTGGTGATCGTGTCGCCGCGCTGCCAGCGCTGGTCGGCCAGGTCGGCGGTGGCCAGCTTCTGGCCGTGGCTCGGCCGGGGGATCCCGGCGGTGACCTTGCCCTTGTAGACGAAGATCTCGGCGTTCGCGCCGTGCTCGTTCTGCCAGCCCAGCAGCTGGGCCGCCGCGCCGATCAT
The DNA here is from genome assembly GCF_036388275.1 of Longimicrobium sp. Classification (NCBI taxonomy): domain Bacteria; kingdom Pseudomonadati; phylum Gemmatimonadota; class Longimicrobiia; order Longimicrobiales; family Longimicrobiaceae; genus Longimicrobium; species Longimicrobium sp. The sequence goes on along the minus strand of NZ_DASVSF010000109.1, from coordinate 32,688 downwards.
CGACAGCGGGCTGCCGTCGTCGTCCACGCCCGGATCGACCCGCTTGCCGTCGCCGAACTCGACCTTGTCCCCGGTCTGGAGCACGAAGGCGGCCTGCGCCAGCGTGGTCTTGAACCAGCCCCGGGCCTTGCCCTTGGTCGCCGAGATGTCGGCCGGGTCCACCAGCGGCGCGCTGGAGCCCTCCTGGGCCTCGTCGGCCTTCTTGGTCTCGGGCAGCTCCAGCCCGTAGTAGTTGGCGATGTACTGGCGGCGGGCCTTCAGGGTGTCGGCCAGGGACTTCGGCAGCCCGGCGTCGGCCACCATCTCCTCGATGCGCGAGGGCGAGATGGCCACCACGCGCTCGGCCCCATCCAGCTCCTGCGCCTTGGTCATCGAGGGGCCGAAGATCTTGGCCTTCTTGCCCTGACGGAAGGCGTCCAGCTCGGTGACCTGGGAGCCGAAGTCGGTCTTCTTCTCGCCCATCGCGCGGTAGAGCAGGGCCCCGCCGTTGTCGATGCGCCAGGCGGTGCCGTGCTCGTCGGTGAGGACGTTGTCGTAGGTCATGCCGAACACGTCGCGGTTCCCGAGCCAGGCGTCCACGGCGAAGTTCCGCTGGATCTGGTCGGTCCACTCGGGGTTGTTCAGCTGGGCAGCCATGTCCTGCTTGCCCTCGATGATCTTGCTGTAGATCTGGCCGTCCGAGCCGATGTCAACCTCGGGGACCGGCACCCCGGCCTCGGCGTAGAGGTCGTTGGCCAGCGCCTCGTTGGCCCCGTGGGACTTGGTCTTCGGCTGCTTGACGTAGTACTTCTCGGGCTGCCCGTTGCTGCCCTCCTTCGGGAAGGCGACTGGGATCGTGTAGAGCCCGCCGGGGTTGGACCCGCCCTGGCCGCCGACCTTCTTGGAGCCGGGAGCCGCGATCGTCAGGTGCGCCTTGGCCTTCGGTGCGTGGTAGAGCTGCTTCGGGGAGAGCACCTTGCTCTCCGCGCCGGTGATCTTCCCGGACAGGTCCGAGGGCGTGACCGTGACCTGGATGGCCCCGCTGTCCTCGTCCTTGTTGATCCCCTCGACCTTGCCGTACTCCCAGCCGCCCTTCGGCGAGAGGTACTTGACCACCCCGAACTTGTCGATGAACCGGCCGTCCGCCGCACGCGGGTGCAGGCCCTCTTCGAAGCTCTTGAGTCCGGCCGCGATCACGCTGGCGACCTCGCTGTCCTCCTCGACCGGGCCGGGTGCGCTCTTGGCCAGCTCGTACACGTGGTGCTCCTCTGCCAGCCACAGCTCCAGGGAGCCGATGGTCACCTGCTCGATGCCGTCACCGTCGGCCTGCGTGCCGTCGTCGCCGTAGGCCAGGGTCAGGTGAGGGATCCAGTTCGGGAACTGCTCGGCCGCCGCGACAGCGGTTGACACCGCCGGGACCGTGCCCAGCAGCTCCTTCAGCTTGGTCAGCGGCTCACTCTGGACCAGCAGCACCTTGGCCTTGTCCGGGCCCAGCTCGGCCGTCCCGGCCACGTCCGCCGGGAACGGGTAGAGGTTCGGGGCCATCAGGGCCAGGGCGTCCTGGATGTCCTTGATCTGCTCCGGCGACAGGCTGTCGGCCTCGCCCAGGAACTGGAGCGTGACGTGGGCGTCCTCGATGACCACGTCGTTGACGGGGTCGGCCTTGGCCGGGACCGCCGCGATGATCGCGGTCGTGTACTTCGGGCTGTCGCTCACGCGGCGTTGACTCCAGTCGCTGCATCGCTGACGTTCACGGACTCGGGGGCTGGACTCAGGATGTTCCTGGCGGAGTCGGGCTGCTGAACCGGCTGTTCCGCCAGGTTCTTCTCACGCTGCTCACCCAGCAGCTTCGGCAGCATCGCCTGGAGCAGGGCCATCTGCACCTCGGGCGGGAGGGCTGCGCCGCTGGTCAGCAGCATCATGCCCATCTCGGCCTCGCTCGGGGCGTCCTGGTCGCTGAAGCCGTGCTCCCGCCGCCAGGCACCCGGGCCGAGCACGAAGCGGTCGTAGCCATCGCTGGAGTCCTGGGCCTGGTTCGGGCGGGTGACGATCTCGCTCGGGTCGTACCAGACGACGATCCTGTTGAGATCGGACTCAGAATACCCCTTGGCCCTCAACATGGGCCGCAGGAAGACCTCGGTCAGGGCGTCGGAGAGGACCAGGGCCAGCGGCTCGATGTTGGCCTTGTAGAGGTTCTCGTCAATCACCAGGGCGTTGGAGTACTTGACGTTGGCCAGGCCGGTGACGACCTCCTTGGGCACGTCGATGCCCTGGAGGATCCGTTCCAGCGCGCGCTCGGTGCGGCTGACCAGCCACTCGTCGGAGCCGCGCTCGAAGGTGATGTGCTTGATCTGCTCGGCCAGGCCGCCCTCGCCGGTGACCATGATCGGCGCGACCGCGCTGGCGTCGCCCTCGTCGGAGACCGCCGTGACGATCGCCTGGAGGATGTCGGCCACCAGCTGGTTGCCGGGATCGTTGGTCATCTCGGCCAGCTGATCCTCGGGGATCGGGCTGCCGTCCTCGTTCAGCCCGTTCAGGGCCATCGCCATGCGCGTGGTCAGCAGGCCGTCGGGCAGGAACAGCAGGCCGTTGTTCAGCCGCGTGCGGGTCGCAGAGCGCACCAGGCGCTGGAGGATCAGCAGCTCCTCGACCGCGTCGGCGACGCCGATCATGGAGCTGTCGGGCTCACCGGAGTAGCGCGGGTGGGAGCGCCAGATCCGGCCGATGTAGGTGTTCTTCGGGAGCACCTTCTGCTGCGTCGTCTCGCCCCGGATCGGGCGGAGCACTGCGCCGGTGGCGTCCACGACCAGCTCGTCGGTGGAGACGATCTTCCACTGGACCGTCTTGCGCTTGTCCTTGTCCTCGCCCACCAGGCGGATCAGGTAGCACTCGCCGGGGACGTTCATGTTCAGGCCGAAGCTGCGGACCAGACCGGCGAAGGCCGGGCCGGAGATCTCCCGCATGATCTCCTCGGCGTCCTGCGCCAGGTCCGTGCTGACCAGGCCCTTCTCGGCCGCGTCCTGGGCCCCCATCGGGGCTTCCTCGGTGTCAACCAGCGCTGCGGGGAAGACCCGCAGCCGGGACAGCACGCTGGAGACCAGGTTGAAGCCGTAGTGGATCTCGCCCACGCGCTCGTAGCCGGTCCAGGCCTCGGACTGCCAGGCGGCGTAGGACGCCCGCGATCGTTCCTGCCAGGCGGTGTCCAGGTCCACCCGCTCGGCGGAGGCGACGATGGCCCGGGGCTTGCTGTACCGGGCAGCCGATGCCTGGCGCTCCGGGAGCTTGACCACCTGCGCTCCGGCGGTCAGGCCCTCCTCGGGGGCGGCGTCACGCTTCCGTCGGAGAACCCCACCAGCCATGACGGCAGCGTAGCGGCAGAGTCACCGGGTGCGGTTGACAAGGCCTGGACTCAGAGCCGCTTGTACTTCTGGGGCAGACCCCAGGACTCCGTCCGTGAGCTGGGCGTGGACCGAACGACCTGGGCTGTCGGCTGCCCGGCGTAGGGGTTCCAGCGCTTCAGCATCTTGTCGCACGAACACCCGCCCGCGCGCTTGATCTCGTAGGTCCCGACGGTGCCGCCGTTGTGGTCGGCCTCGGCCGTCTCCTCGAAGGTCAGCGGGATGGTCAGGCTCTCGACCCCGCCGCCCGGCGCGGCCCAGGCCACCTTGATCTCGGTGGTGGCCAGGATGACCCGGATCTTGGCCTTGGCCGGGACGCCCTCGGGCCGGGCACCGGTCCGGCCGTCGATGATCGACGCCGGGTAGATGTCGGCGATCAGGGTGATGCTGGCGGTCATCGGTCGATCCTCTCGATCACGGCCTTCACGGCCAGGGCAGCCTGGCTCAGCGCCAGCACCCGCACCAGGAAGCGTCCCACCCCGGTCAGCTCGGCTGTCACGACCGCGCCACCGGCCCAGACCGATGAGCAGGCGTGGCAGTTGAGCACGGTGTCCGCCAAGTCCAGCGCTGTCTCTCGCTGGGAGCCGGGTGCGGCAGCCTGGTAGGCCCGGCGGACGGCCTTCCGGCCCGGCTCGGTGATCTCGTCGTCCACCACCAGCTGTGTCAACCGGGCCGTGGCCAGCCCGAGGGTCAGTGCTTGCAGCGGGGTGACCCCCACGCTTGCAGCGGGGACACCCCCACCCTTGCGGCGGAACGTCATGGCAGCAGCGCCTCTCGCTCGGGGTGCGGCTGGAGCCGGGTCTTCCCCGCCTCCTCCTTGGTCCGGAGATCCCGGCAGGGCTGGCCGACCTTGGCCTTGCAGGCCTCCACCGGGCACTCCACGGCCAGCGCCCGGTTGATGTAGTGGACGGTCCCGCAGGCCGAACACCGGAAGGGGAACAGGCTCACGGGGCGTGACCCTGCCACCCCTCACCGGCGCGGGGCGCGGGCGGGACGGCATCGAAGTCCGGCGGAGCCGCCGGACCGGGATCGTCGGGGTGCTCCTCGATCGCCACCTCGGCCAGCGGCGCTGTCTCGGCGGTCGTGCCCTGGGCGTAGACCTGGACGGCCTCCCACTGGGCCTTCGTGAAGTGCTGGCCGCCCAGCTCGACGGTGTAGCTCTCGTCCGTGCCTCGCCTGGAGAACTCCAGGGCCTCCAGACGCTGAAGCTCCTCGATTGAAGGCATGTCCCCGCTGCCCGTGAGGATGAAGTGCGCCAGCTGGATCTGGTCCGAGGCATCGGTGTTCGGACGCGCACCGCGCGCAGCCACCAGAGCGGCCAGGCGGCTGGCCTGCTCGGGCCTCAGCCGGTCGGTGATCACCTTGGTCAGGGCCTCGGCGAACACGTCAGAGATGGCGGCCATCAGGACTCGGCCGGGCCCAGATCGTCGTAGCTCTCCGAGTAGATCTCTGCGTCGCACCGGTAGAACTCCCCTCGGATGCCGCGCATGACGTAGTCGCCGGGGCGCACGGTGAACGGGCCCTCCAGCGTCTGGATGATCAGCTGGCCCTCACCGAGGACGGCGGCGTGGTTGTTCCCCTCGATCCACTCCACGATCTCGCGCAGGTTGTCGGTGGTGGCCTTGACCGACTGGATCTCCACCGGCTTCTTCATCGCCCGGCGGACCTCGAACTCGGGCTCGGTGGGCTCGGACTCGGTGAACTCGATCTGGGTCATCAGGTCTCCTTGGTCGAAAGGATGGCCAGCGTGACGGCGGCGAAGCCCGCCGCCACGACCTGGCCGATGGGTGCTTCGTGCAGTGACAGCCCGACCGCCAGCAGTCCGAACAGCACGGCGAAGATCCCGAACCAGCTGAACTGCCAGAGCCAGTAGCGCAGACGCCGGGAGTACATGAGCAGCTGAGAGCGACGGGAGGGCGGCACGATCGCCAGTCTGTCAGTCCGTGTCAACCAGATGTGTCCCTACCTGGTCAGCTTCAGCCAGCAGCGGCAGCGCATCCACTCGTGCGGGGGAGCGGAGGTGTCGCCGGGGTACCAGAGCTTGTTGCCGTCGATGGTCACGAACGGCTCCAGAATCGGAACCGCGTGGTACTCGTACTTCGGCGACCCGAGGAAGGCGTGGCTGGCCCGCACCCGGTTGTCGTGCATGTCCACCCAGGTCTTCCGGGTCCAGCCCGCAGCCTCGGCGGCAGCCAGCTGGGCCGCGTGCCGGGTGCTCTGCACGACCGGCAGCGCGATCTGCTCGGGGTCGGCGTAGCTCTTGGCGTGCTCAGCGGCGTCGGGGTCGTAGGGCTCACCCGGCAGGGAGACCCCCGGGGATCCGCCGGTGGCCTCGTCGGCGCGCGCGGAGCGGGCGATGTGCTTGGCCGCCTGGGCCAGCGTCTCCAGCCCCGCCTCGACCCCGGCCACCACGGCCTGGTCGCTGTGCTCCCACAGCTCCTCGGCGGCGCGGGGACCGCTGAAGGTCCGCTGGTGGTCCAGCGCGCGCATGGCCACGGCGGTGAGCGCCGCGATGATGATCGCGTCGTAGCCGATCTTCTTGGCGATCGTGGACGGCAGCCCGGCCACCCGGCCGCCTGCTCGGGCGAAGGCCAGCACGGAGACCACGAAGGCAGCCAGCGCCGGGCCCAGAGCGCTGATCTCCTCCTCCTGGGCAGCGGCGGTAGCGGCTGCCTCCAGCCCGGCTGGCTGGGTCGTGGCGGGCTGCTGAGGGGGCGTCTGGGGACCGGTGGGAGGCGGTGGGGCGGTCACTGGCTGGAGCCTCCTGGCGGGATGAGGCGGGCGGGCAGCGTCCGGCGGGGCGCTCCCATGCCCGGGGCACCGGAGCGGAAGGCGGACGTGCGCTGGACGGCGCGGGAGGTGTCGATCCGCAGGCCGCTCCGGCGGGCGATGGCCGACCCGACCCGGGGGATCTGCACGCCGACCGGCGAGTGCGACTGGGCAGCTCCGGAAATCCCGCCGCCCTTGGTCATCGACTCGGGGAACAGCAGCGCGGACAGGCCGTGCACGACGGCGTCCAGGCGGTCAGGGGAGTAGCCCCGGTCCTCCGGCGTCCAGGCCGACAGCTGGTCCTCCAGCTCGACCAGGGTGTTCAGGTGGTGCACCCGGCCGCGCTCGTAGGCGGCCCCGATCGGCTCCGCGCGGACGGCCTTGGAGCGGGAGGACCAGACATCGCGGATCGGCGGCGGTGCCACGTTCATGGCCGACGCGCGCTCCTTGATCAGCCGCCGGACCAGGCCGCCGCCCTGGTTGTTCTCCACCACGATGGTGGCGCGGTGCTTGATCGCGGCGCGGACCACCACGTCCGCCCAGACCGTCGGGGAGCCCTTCAGCGAGAGGTCGTCCACCACGTAGGCGTGGCGCTGGAGGATCGGCATCGTGGCCGGGGCGTAGATGACCGTGATGCCGCACTCGTCGTTCGGCTTCTCGGCGACCGAGGGGTCCACCGAGACCACGCGCAGCCAGTTGGTCCCGGGGCGCTGGTGCGGCACGGCGGTGACCCGGTTGTCCTCGATGACCTTCATCGAGACGGTCGCACCCTTGACCTCGTCCAGCATCAGGCCGTCCAGCTCCTGAGCCCCCAGCGTGGTACCGCCGTAGAGGTTGAACAGGGTCTGGAGGTAGGACTGGGCCAGGTGGATGTTGTCCGTGGTCTTGCCGGTGCGCAGCAGCATCGACCCCGGGTTCTCCTTGATCTCGGCGATCAGCTCACGCAGGATCTTGACCCGCTTCGGCGTGGTCGTGGCGATGACCTGGGGCAGCATCCCGAGACGGACGGCGATCCGGAGGTTGGTCCAGGCGTCCAACTCACCCTCGCCCTTGACCTGCTTGTATGCCGCCAGCTCGTCGCCCCAGCCGACGTGGAACGCCGGGCCACGGAGCTGGTCGGGCTCCTCGGCCGAGAAGCACAGCGCGAAGCCGCCGCCCGGGAGGTTGACACGGCGCTGGCTGGAGATCCACTCGACCTTGTCCAGCTCCGACGGCGGGTAGATCCGCAGCAGGCCGGAGGGGCCGTTCAGGATGGTGTCGCGCACGTCCCCGGCCGTGCGGCCGAGCAGGGCCACACGCAGCTGCTGGCCGGGGTCCCGGTGCAGGGTGGACCACTTCTTGTCCACGTCCCGGATGTACTCGGCCCCGGCGCGGGTCTTCCCGAAGCCACGACCGGCGTTCAGCAGGGCCAGCTCCCAGTCCTCGCCGTGGCCGATCGGCTCGACGGGGAGGATCTGGCTGGGGCGGCCGGTCCAGCCCCAGTCCCAGGGCAGCTCGTCCAGCTCCATGTCGGTGAGGACCGCTTCCTGCTCCTCCTCGGACAGCAGCGAGACGATCTGCTCCAGGGACAGATCAGCGGTTGACACGCTGCCAGGCTACTGGCACGCAGCGTGCGTGCAGATCCTTCGGGCGTGAACTACCTGAGCGCACAGCTGCCCGCCGACTTCTAGGTCCGGATGAAGCTCCAGGCCCCCGCCCGATCCTTGATCGTGACCGACTTGTGACCCGTGCTGGAGGGCATGTCGAAGCGGCGGAGGTAGACGGAGTCGCTGTCGGCCCGCTCGATGTAGTAGTTCACGCCCAGCGGGCCGACCAGCAGCAGGCTCCCGGAGCCTGACAGCACGTCGGGGCCCATGCGCTCGGCGTGCGTGACGCGGATGTAGGGCGGCGCGGTGCGCGGTGTGATGTCGTGGACGTTGATCCGGACGTGCTCTGGCACCTGATCCCCTGACGCTGATCCGTCCCCCGGAGTTCCGGTACCCAGGATCAGGCCAGCGTCATCATCACGACTTGGTATCTGCGGGAAAGTCCAGGTCAGAGAGCAGTTCCCAGAGCCGGACCGGATTCTCGCCGCGCTCCCACTCGACCAGCACCTGCGTGCTGAGCGCCTTCCCCCGGATCCGCAGGGTGTCGTACCAGTCGTCGGTCTCGACCACGACGCCGGTGTCCTCGGAGCCTCGCCGGACCACCGCCGTGCCTGGGGCCGGACGGGTCTTCGGCGTCGGTGGCACGGCGGGCCTAGTTGGTTGAGACTCAGTCATGCGGTAAGAATAATCTTGATTGTCAACAGGATCCACACTCGCAGGGGGAACGAATGAGACTGCCTCGGAGTCAGCAGCACGGTGTCGTGGTCGGCCTGGCACTGATCATCCCCGACGGAGTCGATGTGACGGACGTGGCGACCGGGGAGCGGATCATCCGGCACCGGACGGAGCGGGAGCCGCTGCTGAAGCTGCGCCTGACCCAGCCGTCCCCGGTGCGCTGACCTGGGCCTGGACATGGGTCGGGCCCCCCTACAGACGCAGTTGGGGGGCCCGAGTCGCAACGCAGCGGCCGTCCGACGTGACTCAGTGTGCCACCTCGCCGAACGAGGCGCTTCCCTCGATCAGGTGGAGGGCTTGATCTCTCCGGTGAGCAGCTTGGACCGGCGGTCCAGGGCGTCGAAGGTGAAGTCCTCGACCCACTGCCGGGCAGCGCGGCCAGCGGCCACCTCGCCCTCCATGCTCTTGATCTCCCCCGCCGATGCCAGCCCGGTGAGGATGCCGCCGGAGTAGATGGCGGTGACGTTCTTCTTGGCGCAGCTGATGTACATCGTGTCGTCCTCCGAAGTCTTGATCTGGACCGGGGCCGGAGCCTGGCCCTTCATCACGATGAGCACCTTGGAGCGGAACTCGTTGATGTCGTAGGTCTTCCCCGAGGCGTAGCCCGGGTCCCATTTGCCGGTGACGGAAGTGCCCTGGTGGAACTTCACCCAGCGCGGGTCGTAGTCGTGGCCGAGCAGACGGCAGACACCGGCACCGAGGATCGTGGCGGTCCGGTACTGGGCGTCGTTCATGGGCTTCGTGCCCTCGTAGACCGTCTCGTGGCCCCACATGAGCTTGTTGAACAGCCCGGTCTTCGGCAGCGGCGCGGTGTCCCAGCCACCAGAGGCACCGGCGTGGTTGGCCGGGTTGACCGCCACGATGTGGAACCGGCCGTCCGAGGGGCCCGATGAGTTGCACAGCGGGGCGGAGAGGTCCGGCCGCCCGGCGGTGAGCACCCCGGGGGACTTCGTGGAGGACGCCGTCGCCGTGTGGTGGACCGAGACGCCCTGGTAGGCCGACACCTGGCCGTTGCCCCGCACTTCCGCGCCGGGCTCCCAGGTGACCTGGACGCCGTGCGCGGACATGAACTCCGCCAGGGCGCGGGCGAAGACCAGGCTCACTTCGAGGGCTCCTCGGGCTCGGCCGGGTCAGCGGCGTGCGGATCCCAGTCCGGCTGGTCCGCCGGGGTCCATGTCAACCAGTCGGGACGGGCCTCGGCGTCCGGGTCGTACCCGGGCTGGAGGTACGGGGCGTTCGGCTCGGCATCGAGGTAGCCGACGATGGTCAGCCCGCCGTCCTCCTCCCGCCGCCGCGTCAACCGCACGTCCTCGGCCTGGGTGCTCGGGTCGTCGTCGGCGTCGGCAATCGACGCCAGGTGCTCCCGGACGTGCGCCTCGGTCAGCTCCAGCTGCTCCTCGGTCCAGCCGGGAGCCAGCGTGCGCGAGTGCTCGATCACGAACGGCTCAGCTCACGCCGAAGTGCGTGAGGATCCCCTGGATGACCTCGGCGGACGCCCGGTTCCGGGCCAGCTCCTGGCGCAGCTCCTCCCCCACCGCAGCTCCTCGGCCAACCGGGATCGGCTGGATGCCAGCGACGTTGGGCAGGTGCGGCTGGAGCATGGTGACCTGGTCGTCCCGGAGCACCAGCACGACATCCCCGACCCCCGGGATGTCGTCCCGGGAGGCGAAGATCTGCTCGGCCTTGGCGTCGTTGATCGGCGACCGGCGGTCCCAGAGCTGCACCGTCCAATGAGCGTCCTCGGCCGCGATGATCGCCGCCGGATCCACCGCCTCGATCGCAGCGGTGATCTGGGCGTCGGTGATCTCACCGTCGGGACGCTGCTCGTCGGACAGGGAGTCCAGCGCGTTCCGCACGTCGGCCACGGTGGGCGCGGTGGGGTCGGTGGCAGTGGGCGTGGTCATAGCTGTCAGCCTCCGGCGTTGACGATGTTGAGCACGTCGATGTCGCGGTTCTGGATCCGCTCCCCGTAGGGCGTCATGGTCTGGTTGAGGATCCCGGCAACGATCGAGCCCTCGTAGAGGGTCTGGTTGTTCCGGAGCGTGATGTTGGGCTCCATGATGGCAAGAATCGACGGACCATCCAGGGTCCGGATCGGGTTCGCCTTCCAGCCGTACCACCGGTACCACCAGAAGGCGTTGCCAGGGGCGTTGCCGTCTCCACCGATGAACCAGAACCGCTGGCCGTAGACGGCCGCTCCGCCGTTCTGAACGTAGCGCTGCGTAGGACCACTGGTGGCGACCGAGAACAGATAGGAGGTGCTGACCAGCCATCCCAGGCTCTGCCAGATGTTCGTCACCGGGTTGTAGGTGCTGATGTAGTTCGGGTAATCAGGACCGCCGAACACATAGACCATCGGCGTGGTGATCGGTGCACCCGCAGGCGCTGTGTGCACCAGCAGGCTGTGCATGTACGTGCTCGGGCCTGCGGCCTTGCCCACCCAGATGTTGGTGGCCGGGTCGTACATCTCCAGCACACCAAGCGTGGACGATCCGTTGCTCAGCCCGCCGAACACATAGATCTTGCCGCCGTAGACGAAGGCGGCGCACCGACTCCGGAGGGTCGGCATCGTCGCCCTGGTCTCCCAGGTGTTGGTCACCGTGTCGTAGACCTGGACGAGGTTCGATGCACCGCTGTAGCTGGTGTTCGTGGAGCCACCGATGACGTAGATCTTGCCGTCGAGTTCTGCTACGGCGGGGTAGTTGACAGCGGTTGGTATCGACGCCTTGGCCAGCCAGGTGTTGGTGACCGGGTCGTACATATCGTTCCGGTTGGCCCCGTTGTAGCCAGCGATGGCGTAGAACTTCCCGCCACTCCACGCTCCGGCCATCCCGTAACGGACCGTCGGCATGGACTGCCGCATCGTCCAGGTGTTCGCCGCGAAGTCGTAGTACGCGCAGAGCCCGCCGGTCACGCCGCCACTGGTGTAGGTGTTCGAGCTGCCGAACACCCACATCTTGTTGTCGTAGACGCCCACAGAAGGGGCGACAGTGGAGAAGGGCGGAATCGCTGGCTGGACCCCGGTCGGTGGAGGGTTCGGCCCGGTGAACTGGTTGGCTCCAGCGTCGTAGGCGTAGGGGACGGTCAGGGTCTCCTGGACCGGCCTGCCCCCGCCCCCGCCAGCTCCGGCTCCGACGGCCTTCCAGTCGGTACCGGACCAGCTCCAGATCGACCCATCGTCAATCTGCTGGACCTGGTAGCCGCCGAAGATGACCGTCGGGTAGCTCGCCGAGATGACCAGGCGCGCGGCGCGGTCGGCTACCCGGGCCAGCGTGGCCTGGTGCCAGATCGGCGTCGTGACCGTCCCGACGGTGGTCGATCCGCCGTTCCAGAGGCGGCACTTCAGCCCGGTGTGCCAGAAGGTGTCCCCGACCCGGGCGTTCTCGGGCAGGACGTTGCCCGAGCCCCAGTCGTGGATCGGGTAGTGGTTGACACCGGTGACCGGGGTGCGGTTGAGCACGTAGCTCTCGACCTGACCGGCGAGATCCGAGAAGGCATCTGGCCCGTCTGCCGGATCGGTCATCTCGGGCCAGGTCAAGCCAAGGCCGGGAGTGGCACCCACTCGGTCCTCCAGATAACGCGGGGCAACGGGCTGATCACCCATAAGCTACCGGGTCGTGCTGGGCTTACCCCAGGTGCTCGCCGGGCGGCAGGTCATGGGGCAGGTGCTTGTCCTCCAGCGGGCTGACGCAGGCCACCGCCGCGTTCGCCCACATCAGGCACTCCTGGAGGGCGGTCAGCGCCAGGGACTTGTCCCGGCCGTCGGGCAGGGTCTCGTCCAGGTACAGCGCGAACTCGATGGCCTGGTGCCTGTTCTCCTCGAAGATCGGGATGGTGGTCACGGTCGCCGGGTGGAACCCCATGCGCCGGACGATCTCCTGGATGCCCAAGGCCATGCGGGCATCCTGGCAGACTGAGCGCGCCCCGGCCGGTCAAGTTCGGCTCCACGGCCGGGGCACGCAGCTCAGTCCTTCGGCCGCAGCTCGTCGGTCATCTGCTGGACCGTGTCCTGGCGGATCTGGAGGATCACCCGGGAGGTGGTCTCCGCCGCCTCCCGAGCGCCCTGCGTGTAGATCACCGACCACTCGGCCAGGTAGCTGAGCACGGTCGCCCGGACGAAGTCCTCGACCTCCTCCGGATCCTTCAGGTGCGCCTTCACCATCGCGCTGGTCTTGCGCATGGCGTCCTGGTGGGCCTTGCGCATGACCGTGGGACCGGCCGGGGGCTCCACGATCAGCCCCTCCAGGGGCTCAGGCGTCTGCGCCACGGAGCACCACCTCCGGCAGGCACTGGCGGCCCGGGTAGTGCCAGGTCGTGTCCTGCCAGGTCCCGTCGGCGGCGGGCAGCGCGTAGTGCAGGTTGTTCGCCCACCGGACCGAGCCCGGCAGCTTGCTGGCGTTGCTGAACCGGTCCTTGCGCGCACGATCGCGCGGTGCGAAGACGACGGCGTCCACCAGGAACTCCGGGGACATCGGGTCCTCGCTGATCACGTCCACGACGAAGGCGGCGTAGCACCGGCCGTGCGCCCGGAAGTGGATCGGCGAGACCTCGATGGGCCGGGGCACCATCTCCGCCATCGGCGGCTCGGCCAGGTGCGGCGGGATGTCGGCGGGGTCCTTGTCGGGATCGGGATCGGTCATGGCGCGAGTGTCGCAGATTCCGTGTCAACCAGTTGTTCACCCGGCCCGCCGGGCCCCCAGCTGGCGCACCAGGGCCTCACCGCGCTGGGCGGACAGCCGCACGCGGACGGCGTCCTCCAGCCAGGTCGGCAGCTTCCCGAACCCGGCGTACTCGGCAGCGGCCCGGATCCGCAGATCGACCGGGTGAGTTGCAGGGAGTCCAGCGGTCATCTCGTTGATGTAGGCGACCCAGCCCTTGGCCGCCCACTCGACGGCGATGGCTGCGTCTCCGTTCTTCATGCTCATGCCTTCCATGTTGACACACGGATGTATGTCTTGCGCAGCTCAACATTGTCAACTAGAGTGAGGGCATGACGCAGACCCGAACCACCGTGTTCCGTGTCCTGGGCAAGGACCGCCTGTCCGACCCGTGGACCACCTTCGAGACCCGCTTCCGCTGGCAGGCCGAGCAGTGGGCCGAGCAGCGCGCCTTCACCGCCCTGGACGAGGACGGCACGCCCCTGATCGTGGAGGCCGAGCCCGCTGGCCGCTCGTGCATCGAGTGGCGGACCGGCGGCCGGTGGGAGCAGTACACCGCCTGGGAGGGCCCCGAGGCCCGCTACAGCCAGATCAAGCGCGTCCGCACCGAGCAGGTCCAGTCCTTCCGGGTGGTCATCGAGGGCCAGCCCGGCGTGCTGGTGGGTGTCTGATGCCCACCGTTCTCCTGGCGATCTCCTTCCTGATCCTGATGGGCATCTTCGCCCGCCGTCCGCAGTCCTCCCATCAGGCGTTCTACCTCGGGCTCTGCACGGCCGGACTGATCTTCACCGTGGCAGCGGGCATCTCGTGACCGCGTCCGGGGTCTTCCGGGTCGGCACGCACCGGCCCGAGCACGTCTACGAGGGCGCGGGCACCGGCAACCCGCAGGACGACGAACCGGTGGCCAGCTTCCTGGGCGATCCGCGCCTGGCCGCCCGGAACGCGGCCGAGTTCGTGGTGGCCGCCAACACGATGCGGCTGCTGGACACCTCCAGCTTCGCGGCCGAGTACCGCGTGGAGTACCTGAACTCAGCCGGGGACTGGATCCCCGCCTACCGCTGGACCAGCGACCAGTTCGAGGCCAACCGGCACTGGAACCGGCTCCGCCCGCAGTACCCCGGCCGGGCGCTGCGGATGGCCAAGCGCTGGGTCACGGGCCCCGAGTACGTCGTGACCGACACGCCCTAGCTCTAGTTCGTTGACACTGTTGACACTAGAGTGCATACTTTCCCCATGACGCAGAACGGGATCTTCCAGACCGAGGCAACCGCCCCGCAGATGGGCCAGATCCGTACCGCGCTGCTGATGTGGCGGCTCCAGGCACGACGCCTGCGGGCCCTGAGCAACTAGGAGACCGAGATGGCCCGAGCACTGCTGATCGTGGACGTGCAGCGAGACTTCTGTGAGGGCGGCGCACTCGCCGTCGAGGGCGGCAACGCCGTCGCCGCTGGGATCGCCCAGCTGCTGGACACCCGCCCGGGGCTCTACCCGATGGTGTTCGCCAGCCGGGACGTGCACAACGCCCTGCCGGACACCAACGGCGGGCACTTCGCCCCCGAGGGTGAGGACCCCGACTACGTCCACACGTGGCCGGTGCACTGCGTGCGGAACACCGCCGGGGCGGACTACCACCCCGACCTGATCCCGACCCTGTCCGGCCGCCTGGGCCGGTGGGTCGAGATCGTCAAGGGCATGGGTCGGCCGGACTACTCGGCCTTCCAGGGTGAGGGCGCGCTGACCCGCCAGCCGATGAGCTGGAACCTGGGCCGCTACAACGTGACCAGCATGGACGTGGTCGGCCTGGCCACCGACTACTGCGTCTACCAGTCCACGCTGGACGCCCTCCAGCTGTCGGGCCTGGCCGAGGTCCGGGTGATCAAGAACCTGACCGCCGGGGTCGCGGAGGGCACCACGAAGGTGGCGCTGGACGACATGCAGCGGATGGGCGCTCGGATCATCACGACGGACTTCCTCTGATGGAGGAGTTCCAGGCGGTCATCGAGTGCACGGAGGACCCGTGCACGTACTGCCGTCAGCCTGCGCAGCGGCGGGTCGCAGCACACCCGAACGGCCCGTTCCCGACCGAGGACGCCGCCCGCACGCACGGCTGGGGGATCAACCACCGGGTCTACGGGTCCAGCGTCCACCGGGTGCTGGTCGAGAGCCGCACCGTCACGAACTGGGAGGAGACCCGCTGATGGACCACACCGTGGAGCTGGTGCTGACCAGCACCCGCGATGCCGTACACAAGCGCGAGCCGATCAAGCTGCCGCGCTACCAGGTCCGCCTGGACGGCGAGACGATCGGCACGGTGGAGCGGGCGCTGCTCACCCGCGAACGGCGCACGCCCGGCCGCCGGTACGTCAACTCCCGCTGGGAGTCCCCGGGCTGGCGCTACGCCCGGACCGGTAGCCGCTCCCTGGAGTGCACGTCCCGGCGGAGCGGTGTCGTGGAGGTGCTGCACGACTTCGGGCGCGGACTGCCCCTGACCGAGTCCGAGGAACTGGCCAAGGCCGCGAAGGTGGTGGAGAGCTGATGCGTGCTCCCGAGGTGCTGGACCACAAGGCCGACCTGATGGTCCGGCTGGAGAACCCGGTCATCCGCCGGGCCTGGCGGCACCAGGTCAGCCTGGACCTGAAGGCCCCGTTCAACCCGCTGAAGCAGGCCACCCCGAAGTCTCTGATCCAGTCCCAGTCGGCCGCCGTGGTCGAGGCCCTGCGGATCACGCTGCCGAAGGCCGAGGCCTACCACGTCAGCGCGGAGATGGGCACGGTCGTGCAGTACGCGGCCAGCCAGCTGGACGACCTGGACCGGATCGACCGGACGATCATGCCGACCCGATCGGGCATCGCCCGGTTCGAGGGCGGTCTGCCGTTCTACGACGTGCGCGGCCGGAAGATGCTGGTCAGCTGGGCGGTCTGGGTGCCGGTGCTGGCCAACTACGCCGAGCCCCGGCACGACAAGGGCGAGCCTTTCGAGGCCACGGTGATCTACCTGTTCAACGACCACCGCGAGGAGCCCGACGACATCTACCGGCTGCTGCCCACCTCGGTGGACAGCAGCGGCAACCCGCCGGGTCCCGGCGAGGTGGAGGCACTGGACCGGCTGCTGGGCCGCTGGGGCTTCATCGGGGCGGAGACCGCCTACGACCAGACCCGCCTGGGTCCGGCCGCCGTGGAACCGGACGAGGCCAAGCGGGCGGAGATCCTGGCCGAGGGGGACGTGCCGCACCAGTACACGAACCCGATGCGCCTGATGCACGCCTTCTGGCTGCTGCTGGGCCAGACCATCACCGACACCTCCGACGCCCCGGTTGACAGGTCCCGGCGCAAGCGGGCTGGGCGGGCCGGGATCCCGGACCGGGTCACGGTCATCCAGCTGCGCAACCGCGAGAGCAAGAAGTCCGAGGGCGAGTCCCTGGTGGAGTGGTCGCACCGCTGGGTGGTCCGTGGCTTCTGGCGCTGGCAGGCCTGCGGGCCCAACCACCCGCTGGCGCAGGAGATGGGTCCCGGTGTCTACCGGGCCCGGATCTGGATCGCGCCGTTCGTGAAGGGCCCGAAGGACAAGCCGCTGGTCGTGACCGACAAGGTGTACGCACTCCACCGTTGAGCAGTTGACACGCCGAGGACCCGCACCCGAAGGATGGGTGCGGGTCTTCGCTGTGTTGAGAGACCGTGCCCCGACACTCCCTCCCACCCGTTCCCCCGCCCGCCGTCCGGCCAGCGCCCCAGGCGGCTCCCCGGACATCGCTCATCCCGGCCCAGACCCGCAAGCCCCCGGTCCCGCCGAGCAAGGCCGAGCAGGAGCTGGTCCGTCGCGGCTGGATCTTCCTGGCGGTCATCGCCGCCACCCTCGTGCTGGTCGGCCTGCTGTTCCTGGTGCTGCCGCCCGTCACCGGTTGACACAACACGCACGAAGGTTGTTGACACTGTTGACATCAGGGTGCATACTTCTCCCATGACGCAGACCAGCACCACTCCCACCATCGCCGCCGAGACGATCTTCGTCTCCACCGCCTACGCGGGCACCCCGGCCGAGACCTTCCAGCTGAAGCTGGAAGGCACGCTGGGCGATCCGGACATGACCGTCCTGACCCTGCGGGCCTCCGCCGAGCAGCTGCTGAAGGACCTGGCCGCTCAGCTGGGCTACACGGTCCTGAGCACCGGGCAGCGGCAGCAGCTGACCGAGGACATGGAGTTGACCGTGGAGCGGGCCCGGGAGCGGCAGAACAGCTACCTGAAGACCCTGGAGGACGGCTACCTGCTGGCCAACCACGCCAGCGACGATGTCCGCGACCTGCGCACCGAGCTGCGCGCGGCCGGGGTGATCAACTGATGCGCGAGACCGTCGAGCCCACTGTCAACCAGTACGGCGCGGAGGAGCACCCAGCCTTCGGGATGATCCGGGCTGCCCGGGTCACCAGCACCCCCGGCGTGGTGCTGTTCGACTCCGACATCAAGCACGGCACCACCATCCGGATCACGATCGAGGCAGCCACCCGCAAGCGGGAGAACAACCACGACTGGATCCACGGCGGCAGCAAGCAGCTGATCGAGGTCGAGCTGAGCGAGGCCCAGTGGGCCAGCTTCGTGTCCTCGATGAACACCTCCGGCGTCCCGGCCACGCTGCGCTGGGTGCGTGGCCAGGGTCAGCTCCCCGAGCTGCCCTTCGCACCCCGGCTGGCCAAGTCGATGGACGCGGTCAAGGGCGCGGCCGAGCGGATGTTCGGCCGGGCCAAGAAGGCGATGGCCACCTACGAGCAGGCGCTGAAGGACAAGGCCCCGGCCAAGGTGCGCAACGACGCGCTGCGCGACCTGCACTTCGCGCTGGAGAACGCCGAGGCCAACGTCGGCTACGCCTCCAAGGTGCTGCGCGAGGACACCGAGAACGTCGTGCAGAAGGCCCGCGCCGACATCGAGGCGATGGTCTCCCAGCACGCCGCGCACCTGGGCCTGGAGGCCGGTCAGGCCAGCGGCCTGCTGGAGCTGCCGGTCCTGGAGGGCGAGACCGTCGAGGCCATCGAGGGCTGACACGCCACGCCGAAGCACCCCGTGTTGACACTGTTGACACGGGGTGCTTTACTTTCTCCATGACGCAGACGAGCTACACCGCAGCCGACCTGACCACCGACGACGACCTGATGGCCCGCGCCATCGCCGCCGGGGCGAACACCACCGAGGAGGCCCTGGCCTACCTCAACGGCCCGTTCCAGCGGCGCGAGGTTCCCGCCGCCGAGGTCACCGCCCAGATGATCGCCACCGACCGGGACTTCGTCGTGATCACCCCGACCGGCCGCCTGATCGGTGACAAGCCCAGCCTGAGCTTCGGCCTGGGCAGCTGGGACGGCGACACCGAGGGATTCGCCGAGTGGCTGCGCACGCAGCCCTGACCTGAGCATCTACGCTCACCGAAGGCCCGCTTCCCCCTGACCCCGGGGAGCGGGCCTTTCGCATGTCTCGTTGACACAGTTGACAGCATCTGCCATAGTCACGGCATGACGCACACACCTGACACGAGCATCTGATGGGCGGCAAGCACCGTGCCCCCGAGCCCGCCGAGCTGGCCCGCTGGGTCCAGGGCCTGGACGGCGGCCTGCACATCCCGGACCCGAAGCAGAAGGGCACCGCCCTGTGCGGCCAGCCCCAGGGGCCCGACGGCCCCGGGGGCTCGGTCATCGCACGGTCCTGCGTGACCTGCGCGGCCAAGGTGGAGGAGGCCCCGGGTGGCTGAGCCCACCGCAGCCGAGGAGAACCGCGCCCGGGACCTGGTGCAGACGCAGCGGGCCCTGGGGCACTCCCTGGACATCGCCGACATCGCCGGTGCGATGGCCGAGGCGCGGGAGGAGCGGGAGGAGGCGCTGAACCAGATCCTCCACGCAGCCGGGATCGACTACCCGCTGGGCCTGCGCGGCGTCCGGGACCTTGTCAACCAGCGGGACGGCCACATCGACCGCGCCGAGGAGTCCGAGTTCAAGCTGGCCCGGGTCGAGGCACTGGTCCGGGAGGTCAGCACGGACCAGGTGCCCGTGGTCGGAGTGGCCGAGCTGCGGGCGGCGCTGGGCATGGACGTGCCCGGATGAGCCGGACCGCACGGAGCAAGTACTACGTCCAGTCGGTCACGGACCTCTCCGACGGCGTCCTGCGCTGCAAGGCCTACGGGCACAGCTGGGAGCAGGGCCCTGTCAACCGGTTCTCACCGGTCGGCCGGGAGGTCTGGGTGGTGAAGCTGCGCTGCACGTCGTGCCCGAAGGTCCGCACCGACTACGTCGAGCCGGGGACCTTCGAGCTGGACAACCGGCACTACACGAAGGTCCCGGGTTTCACCGTCATCGACCCCACGGACAAGACGGACCTCCGCGAGGAGGCCATCCGGCGGCAGCGCGCCCGGCAGCTCAACCGGGACGTGCCGGTGCTCAGCGAGAGGCAGCAGAGCGCGTGAGCGACCCTGGAAGGCATGAGCCACCTCGTGCTGGAGCAGGTCACCCGGGAGATCCGGCTGGAGCCGGAGGGGAACTGGGAGCTGCCCCGCACGGTGACCGGCGGGCTGCCGGTCAGGGAGGTCACCGCCCAGTGGTGGCGTGCCGAGGGGACGGGGGCCTGGCGGCTGTCCTGGGTCATCTTCGCCGACCGGCACGGCAACGCCGTGCGGACCGGGACCGCCGGGGGCGGCCAGACGCCGATCCGCTACCTGGGGGACCTGGTCCGGCACCGGGGACCCGGAGACCGGCCGGTGGACCAGATGCCCGGCTGGCTGGCGGAGCTGCTGGAGGAGTGGGTCCCGGCGGTCTGACCCCGCAGGCCGGGGACGTGGGGATGCCCGGGGTCTGGTGGTGCTGGCAGTGCAACACCCGGGCCTGCGGCGTCCCCTGGGGGCCGCCCACCTCGGAGCTGATCTTCGAGCACATGGACCGGGAGCACCCGGTCGAGGCGGATGGAGGGGGAGAGATGAAGCTGAGCACGGTTGACACGGGTCAGGCCCCGGAGGTGCTGGAGGCTGATGACACCGTGCCGGTGGAGAAGCTGGCGCACTGGCTGCACGGGGAGTTCGGCGGGCCGCACAGCTGGCGCAGCCAGCTGGAGGAGACCCGGCAGCGGTACCGGCAGACAGCGCGGGCCCTGATGTCCGAGCTGCCGGAGCTGTTCCGGTGAGCGGCGTGCGGGAGCTGCTGGACACACCCGTCACCGGGCTGGACCTGCTGATCGTCTGGCTGGCCTGGGTGGCCTACCGGATGCTGCGGGCGCTGGGGCAGCTGCTGGGCGCGGTGACAGCGGACCGGAGCACCGACGGCGGGGCGGCAGGACGCCGGATCCGGGCCCAGGACGCCGCGATCCAGGCGCAGGCCCAGCGCGATCGGGAGGTGGCGCGGTGAGCACTGCGGGGACGGCCACCGGGCCGGACAACCTCCCGCACGAGCGGGTGGAGTACGCGATCTGGTTCTGGGTGCCCTCCCAGCAGGTCGGGGAGCTGGTGGTCCAGCGCAACCGGGAGGCCGCCGACCAGTGGCTGGGTGGCACCGAGCAGACAGCAGACCTGGAGATCACGCTGATGGAGCGCACTGTGAAGGTCGGCCCGTGGGTGAGCACGCGATGAGCTGCGTGTTCTGCGAGATCGCGGCGGGGCGGGCCGAGGCGGACGTGCTCTGCGACTGGGGGGACGCCCTGGCCATCGTGCCGCTGAACCCGGTGTCGCTGGGGCACACGCTGGTGATCCCGAAACGGCACGTGGCTGACGCCCTGGAGGATCCGGTGACCACCGGCCTGGTGATGGCTCGGGCGGCGGCGTTCGCGGCCGGGCAGGGCGCGCACGGCTACAACCTGATCACCAGTGTGGGCTCGGTGGCCACCCAGACCGTGATGCACCTGCACGCGCACGTCGTGCCCCGGCGTCCGGGGGACGGCCTGGCGCTGCCGTGGACGGGCCAGGAGAAGCGGACCTACCGCGAGGGCCTGGACGACGGCTACCGGATGGGGGTGGGCGAGTGAGCAGCCGGGCCGAGATCGAGGCGCTGCGGCCGGTGCTGCTGGCGCACCACCCCGTGATGCGCTCGGAGGACGGGCCGTTCTCGGGGTGCCGCTGCGGGCAGGTGCGGCTCGGGGAGGACGTGATCGCGCACGTCGCTGCGGAGCTGGTGGCGGCCCAGGCGCTGGAGCTGGTGTCGCTGCGGTACCGGATCGCGGTGCTGCTGGAGAAGTACCAGGGGCAGCTGCCGGTGGAGCTGGCCCAGGTGCTGGACGTGGACCCCTCGTGAGCGTCGCGGAGGAGAGCGGGCACCAGCACGTCTGGTGGAACGGCACCGACCGCCCGTACTACTGCCGGACGTGCGGGGAGCCGAAGCCTGTCACCCGGCCGTCCGAGCCCCCGGCCGAGGCGCAGCAGGACGACGGCCCCATCGACTTCGCGGCCGAGGCTGACCGGGTCGCCGGTCTCTACCACCGGGCTGACCGCGACGACCTGGAGCAGGGCATCCACGCCAGCCTGGTCAACCTGTCCGAGGTGATCGCCGCCCAACGGGCTGCTGACACGGAGGCGCTGCGGCGGGTGCGGGAGCTGGCCGACCGCTGGGACGACGAGGACTGGACCCTCAACGGCCCGGTCGTGGCGGCCGAGATCCGCGCCGCCCTGGACGGGGTCGCGGAGTGAGCAGCTGGGAGAGCTGCCCGCGCGGGCACGCCAGCCAGGCCCAGCACCTGCTGGACTGCCCCGCCGAACCGCCGGACGCGCTGGCCGTGCTCGGGCGCAGGGTGGCGGGGGTGCTGCTGGACCCGGGGTCCTGGCAGCCCGGGGTGGTCCGGGACGTGCTGGAGCGGCAGCAGCAACGGCATCGGAGGTCGGGCAGATGAAGCGCTGGCTGCGGTACTGGGTGGGGCGCTACCGGCTGGCCTGGAAGTACTGCCCGGTGTGCAACTCCAGCCCGCCGAAGATGGGGTGCTGGGTCTGCGAGGGCAGCTACGACTACGGCTCCAGCCCCAGCGGCCTGGGTGGGCCGCTGTCGGCGGAGCGCGCTCTGCTGTGGCGGACCCGCTGGGACAGGGTGATGGGCCGGTGAGCCGCCCCGTTCCCCGGCCGCCGAAGAAGCTGTGTCGGCACGGCTACCTGATCGGCAAGTGCAAGGCGCGGGAGTGCCGGGTCGGCGGGGAGGCGGTTGACACCGGAGCTGGCGAGGAGCAGATCTTCTGCCCGTTCACCGGGGACGGCCGGTGCATCGCCAGCTGCGTGTCGGTGCGGGAACGGCTGTGCGTGACCGGCGAGGAGGGGGAGGAGGAGTTCTGATGGACGAGATGGAACTGCTGGCGATGGCCGAGCAGCTGAAGCAGACCCTGTCGGGGCTCTCGGACGTGATGAAGGGGCAGGTCCAGGGCCTGATGGCGGAAGGCTGGACGGAGGTCCAGGCCAAGGAGGTCGTGGTGGCGATGATGGTCGGCGCGCTGCGGGGGCAGCGGTGAGCGCCGTCTGCCTCGCGGTGTCGCTGTTGCTGCTGCTGGCGCTGATCGGTGCGCTGCCCGGATCCCGGCGGAGCGGCGGCGGGCAGCGGAAGGTCAGGAACGCGCCCGCGCTGAAGGTCCAGGACAAGATCCCGGGACCGCCACCGAGGGGGAGGAAGCCGTGAAGAAGCCGCTGAGCGGCAAGGGGCGGGATGTCGAGGTGTTCGTGGACTCGGGGATTCCCGGGAGGCCGCTGATCGCGCTCGGGATGGAGGTCGGAGAGGCGGATCTGGCGTGGATGGCGGAGGCGCGGGTCAGGTCCGTGGAGCTGGCCAGGGCGCGGGGGCACCTGCGGTCGTGAGCGTCAGCGGGGCGGGGCATCCGGTCGAGGTCGGCTGGCAGGGGCCGGAGGAGTCCGAGCAGTACCCGATGGACCAGGCCTGGAGCCTGTGGATGGTCTGCCGGGGCTGCGGGGTCTACCGCACGTCCCGGATCTCGGCCGGGATCGCGCTGAACGTGGACCTGGCCGAGAAGATCGAGGAGCTGATCCTGGGTGACCTGCATCCGCCGTCGCCGTCCCCGTCCTGAGAGTGGTGGACCAGAGCGGCACGCGCTGTCAACCTGACCGGATCCCGTTCGACGGGAGCGGGCGGCAGGTGGGTGGGATCTGATGGCGGAGCGGAAGCAGGACGTGCTGGAGCTGGGACCGGAGCCCGAGGACCCTCCCGATCGCCGGGGGAGGAAGGGCTGGGCCAGCGGATCGAGGTGGCGGCTGGCGGTCGTGCTGGTGCTGATCCTGGCGGTGGCTTTCCTGAGTCGGGGGTTCTGGGGGTCGAGCCCGGCAGAGCTGGGCGGGCAGTCGCAGGGCGTGGAGCAGGTCGTCGTCGGGGAGACGGATCTCGGGTCGCCGGAGATCCAGACGGTGGCATCCGGGGTGCCGTCCAACGGCTACGTGACGGTGGTGAAGAACCGGCTGCACTGCTGGCTGGTGGTCGCCGGGACCGGCGGCATGTCGGTCGAGGTGAACTGCAAGAAGTTCAAGCTGCTGCCGAAGGCGGTCCGCAAGACGGCGGGTGCCTGCGCCGTCGGGGTGGCGGGAGCGTTCCTGGGTGGAGCGCCGCTGATCACCGGGTGCTTCACGGCGTCGCTGGGGGTGATCCCCTGGGACAAGGGCTGAGAGAACTGCTGGTCAGGGCCCCTTCTCCGGGATGGAGGAGGGGCCCTCTGCATTCCTGGCGGTTGACATGGCGGAGGGGGACGCGATCAAGATCATCATGTTTTCGGGGTCCCGCTGCGGAGGGGGGTGGCCGAGTAAAAACCAAGATCCAAACCATTCCAAATCAAGATCAACTGACCATAGCCGGATTCGGGAGTCCCAGTCGGAGCACACGAGCACAGGCACACTCGGATTCGTGCGAGCACCCACCCCTGCCCGGCGTCACCCCTCCGTGCACGACGCCCGCCCCACCCTGCACCGGGGGGTCCTGCTCCGCTCCGCCCTGGAGGCCCGCTGGGCCCGCTGCCTGGACCTGGCAGGGGTCCCCTGGGCCTACGAGCCCCGGCGCGTGGTGCTGCCAGGGGGCGGCTGGTACCTGCCGGACTTCCAGCTGCCGGGGGCGCGCGCCTGGCTGGAGGTCAAGGGCCCGCACTTCCAGCGCATGGCCAAGGTGGCGGGGCTGGCCCGCCTGGAGGGGCGGCAGGGCCTGGTGCTGGTGGGCACGGCCCCCGGCGTGGCCTGGCGGATGCTGCCCGCTGGGAAGCCCCAGGACGCCGAGATCGCGTGGGGCAAGTGCCGGTGCCGGGAGGTGGCTGTCGGCCCGGCCACGCGGCGCACACGGCGAGGGCGGCCTGCTCTGGAGTTGAGCTGCCGCGCCTGCGGTGGGGGATGCTGGGCACAGGGCGTGCTGGGCTGGTGACTGATGAGGGTGGGCCGATGAGCGCGGCTGATGAGCTGATGAGCGCTGATGAGCTGATGAGCGATGAGCTGATGAGCGATGGCTGAGCCCTCGAAGTCCCCGGCTGTCCAGGGCGGGCCCGAGCACATCCAGACCGCGTGGAAGGTGCTGGCGGGCGGCGCACCGGTGGCGGCATCTGCCCTGGTTGACATCGCTGAGAACGGCAAGTCCGAGGTGGCCAGGGTCCAGGCGGCCACGGCCATCCTGGACAGGGTCGGCCTGGCCCCGCCGAAGGAGGTCCACTTCAGGGTGGTGCCGCAGGAGGCCGAGGACTACGGCCTGACCACCCAGCTGTCGCCCGCTGAGGTGATCAGGAAGCGGCTGAAGGACCTGAAGGGCCCGACGCAGGCGCTGATGTCCAGCGCTGAGCAGACCGGCGCGATGGCTGATGCGCTCGGTCTGCTCGATGACGACGAGGGCGAGATCGTTGAGGCCGAGCTGATGCCGATGAGCGAGGGTGAGGGCCACCCTGGCGCTCCCAGCGATCCGGAGGACTGGGGCAACCCGTGGGCGTAGGGCTGATCGTGGGGGTCGTGGCGGCCGTCTGGGCGGCTGTGGTGGGCGCGCTGCTGTGGTTCACGCACCGCCTGGTGAAGCTCAACCGCTCCAGGCGGCCGAGGGCGGACATCGAGTCGATGGACCAGCTCTGGCGCGAGCTGGACAGCATCGGCCGGTGAACACGATCGCCTGGGTCCTGATCTGCTGGGGATGTCTCGGCCTGGGCGTGCTGATCGGCTTCTTCGCACGCCGTTCAGCTGATGAGCGTTCGAGCGCCGATCAGCCCGTGTCAACCGGCCCTGACCTGCACGTTCTCCCAGCGGTTGACGCAGCTGGGGCTGACTCGAAGACCGCTGAGATCCCTGTCCAGGCCCGGCTGAACGCTGTCCCACACGTTCGTGATGCTGTCCCAGACCCTGCTGATAACCCCGGTTATCAGCCCGGCCGGGAGACCAGGGCTGAGCGCAGACGGCGCATGGGGGAGCGGGACTGATGGACGTGCTGCTGTCCAGCTTCGGGATCTTGATGTGGGCGGGCTCGGTGATGCTGGCCGCGTTCGCGGGCTGGAGCCTGTCCTGGGCCCACGGCTTCTGGCGCGGTGTGCGCTGGGCACGTGGACGTGATGAGGGGGCCAGCGCGCCGCCTGAGCCGCCCGCTCCCGGCCTCTGAGGGGGTTCCGGGCCCGGACATGCCAGAAGCCCGTCAGCTGATGCTGACGGGCTTCTGAGCGGGTTGATCAGTTGAGGGGCTGGGGCCCGCAGATCCGGTTGCCCATCGTGGCGCAGTCCCAGCGGGGGTCGTCCTCCTGGATGACCTCGGCGGGGTTGCTCTCCGGGTCGGTGCGGAACGTCTGGTCGGCGTAGAAGTCCGAGGTCACGCAGGTGCCGTCCTCGGCGGTCAGCATCGCGTAGTCGGCGCAGGCGATCGGGTGCTCGGCGCGGTACTGCGCCGCCTCGGCCTGGTCGGCCGGGGTGGCCCAGGCGTCGAACGGCACGGGGTTGGTCGCGGGCAGCAGCTCATCGGTGGTCGGGATCGAGGTCCCAGCGCCGTTGCGCTGAACCGGCTCAGACGCCGCAGGACGGGCTGAGATCGCCTGGGGGATGTCCGTGGTCCCAGCAGGGGCTGCGAGGGCCGGAGCGGCCAGCTGGGACGGCTGAGCGGCGATCTGCGCCTGGGCCCTCGGCTCGGCCACCGGCTCTGCGGTCATCTGGGCCAGGGTCTGGGTCGGCTGAGCCTGCGCAGCGGCTGCGGTCTGCGCGCCGCTGGTCGGCCAGATGGCCAGCACCAGGGCGATGAACGCCAGCGCCACCACGGCGCTGATGATGCTGATCTTGGTTACGGGCTGGAAGTCCTCGTTCTGCGTCATGCACTGAGTATCGGCTGACGTGTCAACAAACTCAACTAGAAACGCTCACCGAGTTCAAGATCTTTCGGCGGGGGTCGCCCGTCTGCGCGTGCCTACGCGCCCGCGCGCATGTACGCGCGCGAGGCTGAGCATCTCGATCGCCGCACCAGCCCTCCTCCAGGCCCCCGACCACCTCCCCGGCAGCGGCCTCCTCCAGCTCACGGCGACCTCCCCTGCTTCCGGGCCTGGGCCCTCGTCTCCCGCTCGACCGCCTTGAAGATGTCCCCGGCCGGTCCCGACCGGATGACCGCCGTCAGCAGGTCCCCCGGCCGGTACCCGTCCACCCACTTCCGCCAGCACAGCTCGCACCTCCCCAGGTGCCCGGCCACCGCCGTGATCAGCACCAGGTCGATCTGCCCCTGGAGCGCCGCCGCTCCCGCCTCCCTGGTCACCACCTCCAGCACGGCCGCCTTCGCCGCCACCTCCGCCCGTGCCGCCTCCCAGACCTGCGTCGCATGGGCCCTCGACTCCCGGGCCCCCACGGGCAGCCCCCGCCCCTTGGCCTTCAGCTCCCCGACCCGTCGCGTCGCCCGCTCGGCGGGCGTCATCCGCCCCCTGCGCACCGGCTGACCGGCCATCACCCACCACCCCCGCCGCTTCGCCCCACCGTTCCGCCCCCATTTCGCCCACCGTTTCGCCCAGCAAAACCGCAGGTCAGACCCATTTCGCCCCATTCCGCCCATTTCGCCCAGTAATCTGCATAAGAAGTATTACTACTCTCTCTCAACACGGGTCACGTCACGCAAGCGCGCGCGACGCACACACAGTGACGATCACCTCCTCCGACATCTGCCCCCGGGCGAAACGGGCGAAATGGGCGAAATGGGCCCTGACCTGCACTTTCGTCCGGGCGAAGCAAGGGCGGAACAGGGGCGAAACGGGCGAAACGGCAAACACCCCGCCTGACCTGCACAGATACAGCCACTGCAACGACAAGGGGCCCCCGCCGGACGGCGAGGGCCCCTCATCACTGCTCACGCTCCGTGACAACGATCAGCTGCCTCCAGGGCCCATCTTCTGCACCGCCTGATGCCCGGCCGGGGTGAGCCGGTAGGTCGGCGCGGCCTTGCCGGTGGCGTCCAGCTTCGCGCCGGGCAGGGTGAACCTCTCGACCAGCTCCCCCGCGTTGGCCAGCTCATCGAGGACCCGGCGCATCTCGGCACCCAGGCCGCTGATCTTCTTCCCGCCCTTGACCACCGCGCGGGCCCGCTCGGAGATCTGCGACCCGGTGAAGCCAGCCATCGCACTAGGCCCGTCCCCGAGCGCCGCCATCGCCCGCAGCACCGCGCCGCGCTTGGTGAGGTCGATCCCTTTGCTGTTCTTCAGGGCCGACTCCTCGACCAGCTCACTGATGTTCGAGGACCGGCGCTCGCTCATCACCGAGGTCCACCCCGACCACAGCCAGGGCATCAACCGGCAGGCCACGTCCTGAATGTGCGCGGTGTCAACCGTTGCGGTGTCCGGAGAATCCGCCAGCGACAGCAGGGCAGCCAGCCGCATGACGTGGTCGGTGAACCGGGCGACCAGCGGGTGGTAGCTGTAGGACAGCCCCGCATCGACCTGGTCGGCCTCGCGCAGCGCCCTGCGCAGCTCCAGCAGCATGTTCTGCACCCGGACGAAGGCGTCCTCACCGATCCCCGGCTCCAGCTCGATCAGCTCCCGGGCCACCTCCGAGGGCTCCTTCAGCGCCGACGCCGCACCGGCGGTGGTCTCCCAGGCGTACCGGATGCCCTTGGTCGCCCGGTACTCGTTGGACCGGTCCACGAGGACCCGCATCTTCTCCTCGGCCAGCAGGCGGCAGTTCAGCAGGCCACTGCCCTCTCCCGGCTTCGGCTTCGGCTTGAAGGTGAACGACTCCGGGATCTCGGCCTCGGGCATCCGCCACAGCCACGCGCGGCCGAAGACGCCCTTGTCGGTGAACTCGTCGTAGCCCCGGGCCGACACCGCCGTGTACTCGGTGAAGGCGTTGGGCTGCACGAAGATCAGGAACGGCATCGACGCCTCGGGCATGTAGAGGTGCGAGTCCCCAGAGGCGCGGTCGGTTGACAGGGTCTCCTGGTCCCAGGTGCGGACGAACAACCCCAGCGACCCCGCGCCCCCCTTGGCATAGGCACCGACCTCGCGCAGGACATCCGATTCACCGGTGAGCAGCACGCGGTGCCCGCCGTTGGCGATGAGCTTGTTCCGGATGCCCTCCTGCGTGCCGTTGTCGGCGAAGGTGCTGGCACAGACCCCACCGGCGAAGACCTTGGCGTAGAGGTCGGCGAACTTGTCCGTGGAGATCCCGTCGTGGCCAGCCGCCTCCTTGGCCAGCTGCTGCTGCACCGCGCACCACTCACGCCGCCTGGCCACGCCCCAGGCCATCGCGCGCTCCAGCGGCCCACGGCCCTCCTTCAGCACGGTGGACTTGCGGGCCCCCGACTCCGCGATCCCCAGGAACTGGAAGACCAGCGGCACGTGCGCCGGGGTCCAGTCCTCGGAGTACAGCGGCGCGAGGAACGCGCCCTGGGTGGCCCCGGAGTAGGCAGCCAGCAGCACGGGCATGATCATCGCCACGTCCACACTGTTGGCCTCGGCGAACAACCGCGCGTGCTTCTCCACGGTCCGGTCAGTCCCGTAGCCCTCCCCGAGCATCCCCTCCAGCGGGTCCACCCCGGACTTGATCATCGTGACGATCCGCGCCGTGGCCGCCGTCCACGGGTCCTGCACCTTCCCTGCATCCCCCTGCACCCCGGGTCAGTCCTTGACCTGGGTCTGCTTGCGCAGCGCCGCCAGGCCGGAGCCCAGCCCCGACTCCACCGTCGCTCGAACTCCGTGCGTGCCCACTGCTTCCCCCACCTCGATGATCCGCGCGCGCACCGTGTCCACCGGCCATCCAGCTGCGATGCACCGTGACCCGCTGAAGTACGCGGCCTGATTCAGCGCGTTGTTGCGCCCCTGACCTGCACCCATGCGCTCCAGCCGCGCCAGCCAGCGCTCCAGCTCCGCCCAGGTCATCTCCAGCTCGGCGTCCTCCCCCGAGAACGTCAGCCCCTCCAGCGAGATCTCGCCGCCGCCGGACCGCTCACTGATCCAGCCCTGGAGCCACTGGTCCCCCATGTCAACCGACCACGGGGCGTTGCCGCCGTCCTTCTTGTCCCCGGCCGGGACCATCCGCCACGGCGGCATCCCCACGAGCGCGCGCGCGAGGACAGCGCCGAACTCCCGGCGCGAGATCCAGCGCCGTTCAGCGGCCGACCCCGGCCAGACCGCGTACCGGTTGCTCCCGGTCCGCACGTCCACCAGGAAGCCCCGGCGACCGGCCTTCTTCTCGTCGGTGCCGTCCCAGCCCCCGAGCGGCCCCAGCCAGCTGGCCATCCACTCGTTGACCGCCTTCTGCGACCAGCCCGGCACGTCCAGCCAGACGTGGTAGCCGCGAGGCGAGGTGCTGACCCCGATGATCTTGTCCTTCGGCACGGTGAACGACATCCGGGCGAAGTCCCGCAGCGCGCGCGGCCCGTCGATGTCGATCAGGAGGAGGTCGTCCAGCACGACCCCGAGCTGCCGCGCGCCTCCGGGTGGCCCGAAGCGGTCCAGCAGCTCCACGTACTCCAGGGCGTCGGCCGCCCCGTGCACGAAGCCGTACTGCTCACCGTCAACCCGCACCGTCCAGGGGTGCTTCCCCGGCCGCTGGCAGGACCCCACGGACGCCACCGGCGACTCCACCGACCGCACGGTGCCGCGCCAGCAGCAGCACTCGCCGAGGCTGTCCCGGTTCCAGACCAGCATCCAGCGCTCGCCCGCCAGCGCCCCGTCACCGGGCACCGGACCCGGCTCGATCACCTGCTCCAGCCTCCGCACGCTCCGTGCGGGCCAGCCCTCCGTCAACGCCGCTGTCGCCATCTCATCTCCCCCTGCGATCCCGGTCCGGCCGAAGCCGTCCCGGGACCATCGACACTATCCCGGTGCTCACAGCTGGGCACCGGGCCACTACGTGTTGTGAAGCCCTCAAATAGTCCCGGGCTCAACTGGCCCGGGTGTCCTGCCAGTGGTCCTGAGCTGCACGGACGGCCACCGACTCGTAGAACTCCCGGACGGTCCACTTGCAGTCACGGACCAGACATCGGGCCACGGTCATCCCGTCGTCGTCGCTGATCGCCGCCAGGTGGCCGTCGGCCTCGTGCGCCATGCAGGGCTCCCACATCCGGACCGGGGTGGCCATCGAGTCGATCCAGCAGCCGCAGTCCAGCCGGGTGATGAACAGGGGCCGCCAGTCCTGCCCGCCCCGGTGCTGCCAGGTCCGCCGCGCTGCCGTGGTCACGCCGCACTCTCCCTGGCCGTCTGCTCGCGCTCGCGCTGCCGCGCCAGGAACTCCGAGTCCCGCTCGGCCGCCTTGCGCTGCCGGGCCAGCCGCTTCTTGTGCCGGGCCTCCCAGGCGCGGTCCTCGGTCAGCGCCTGCTCCCAGTCCCGCATGACCTGCTCCAGCGGCACGTAGTCCGGGTCCTCGATCATCTCGTCGTCCCAGGCCAGCGGCGGGAGCCAGCCCTGCCGCGCCGCCCGGTTCCGGGCGTAGGCAGAGCAGCCTGGCGTCATCGACAGCCGGTCGTAGACCCCACGGACGGCCTGGACGGTGGACAGCCAGCACTGGTCGGACCGCTCGCTGGCCAGCTTCTGGACCGTCGTGTGGTTCCAGCCGCCCAGCTCGGTGCCGATCTCGCCGAAGGTCCAGCCGATCGCGGCCAGCGCGCGCAGCCTCCGCCGGGTGCCGATGCTGGAGACCAGCTGCTCGCCCTGCCTCATGCACCGCAGCTTGTAGAGCTGGTGCGCCTTGGACGCCGCGTCCCGGCACGGTTGACAGGACGGCGTCCCGTCCTTCCGGTGCCGCTCGGCACCGGCCCGGCCGCGAGGACTCCGGCACACGTCGTAGCGCATCGGCCCCGGCTCGGACTTCACTCCGCGCGGCATCAGTGCCTGCCCTCAGCCACGGGGGAACCCCCGCCACTGGACCATGACCGAACCCCAGCGCGTGCACACGAGGACGCCGCAGATCAGCCGCAGCTTCAGCCACTGCCGCCGGGGTGTCCGCAGACCCTCGATGTCGCGCTTCAGCACGGACAACCCGTTCGGGTGAGCCCGCAGCACGGTCACCAGGCCGTAGACGTTGCGCGCCCGGCGGGGTGTGAGCCTGACCAGGCACCGACCGCGAAAGTGCAGGTCACGGGCGGGAAGGCTGGCGTACCTCAACCTCTGGATGACGGTTCTGTCAGACCCCCCTGCGAGGGTCAGGTGGCGCTTGAAGTTGCTCATGCCGTTCACTCTAACGGGTATGTTAGATTGCATCAACAACGTCAACTAGATACGGATCTCAGATGACTCAGACGAGACACCCTCTCGCCGCCAAGATCTTCGTGATGGACACGGCCAAGCACGAGATGACCGTGCTCCACGACGACGGCCTGTACCGGCACCTGACCTTCCGGCGACCGGACACCGGCCTCTACTGGTTCGACCTGATCACCTGGCCCGGGTCGCTGTGCTTCAACGGCGACATGGGCACCTACGTGTTCAGCCGCGTCGAGGACATGACCACCTTCTTCGGCCGCCCCGGCCAGGACATCAACCCCGGCTACTGGGGCGAGAAGGTCAAGGCCGGGGACATCCGGGCCTACGAGCCGGACCTGGCCCGCCAGCACGTCATCGAGCACTTCCGCGAGTGGGCGGACGAGCACGGCTGGGTGCTGGCCGCGACCCGGGATCTCTGGGACGACATCTGCCACGAGATCCTGGACGGGGAGGTCGAGGAGGACGAGGGCACCTTCCGCTCGGCCGTGGACCGCTTCGAGTGGCAGGGGCACGCCGACCGCTTCCGGTTCTCCGACGCCTGGGAGTGGGACCTGCGCGGCTTCAAGCACCACTTCCTCTGGTCCTGCTTCGCCGTCCAGTGGGGTGTCAACCGGTACCGGGCCGCGCTGCGCCACGACGAGGGGCCCGTGCCCGTCCCCGCGCTACCGCCGGTCCCCCGGGAACCGGCCGTCTCCGCCCCGTCTCCCACGCCTGTCCCGGCCAAGCCCCGGCGGCAGATCACCGTCTCAGCGAAGGAGACCTTCCTGTGATCCGGATCAGTCACGGCACCGCCGCCGTCGAGCTGGAGCCGGTCGCCGAGGTCACCCTGACCCAGCACCAGGGCACCCGGGTCAGCTACGAGCCCAGGGACGTGCTGGACGCTGCTGCGACCGCCCTGCTGGCCGTGAACACCCCGGACGCCGCCGCCTGGGCCGACACCATCTACCGGCTGGCCGCCGGG
>NZ_DASVSF010000108.1 GCF_036388275.1 Longimicrobium sp. | reverse complement strand
GGTGTGGGCGCGCGGCCGGGGCCGCGCGCCCTCTCCGCAGTGCCGGCAACGCTAGAAATAGATCTGGAGGGAAAGGCGCGAGGTAAAGGTGGTGAAGTCGATCGCCCTATCTTCACCCTCGGTCTCGATGCCGTTGTAGCGGGCGGTTGTCTCGCCGTCATACACGTTCAGCCGCACGCCTGTGTGGCCGGCAAGGCTCACCCTGCGCACCGGGAACCACTCCACGCCCGCGCCCGCGTGCACTCCAGCGCCCCGATAGCTCGTTTCCCCGCGGGTGGCGCCGGCTTCCTGCTCGCGCCGGCCGATGAAGCCGAAAACGCCAGCCGTCGCGAACGGCGTCACCTCTTCCGCGGGCGAAAGGTATCTGCGGGCGTCCACTCCCAACTCCACTGCGTGGTACCGCTCGTTCGCGGTCGCGCTGTCGCGGCGGCCATCGACATCGCGGGTCTGCAGTTCCAGGCTCACACCCAGGTTGGTGCGGGCGCCCACCATCTTCCACGCGCCCAGCCGGGAGCTTCCGCCAACGGCGATGGGCAGGTCGAACGCGAGGGACCATGCACCTTTCTGCAGTGAGGTTCGTGGGGCGGTGTCCGGCGCGGCGTCCTGGGCGCGAACGGGGGCGGCGGCGAGAAGCGCACAGATGGTGGCGGTGACGATGCGGTGCATGGGCTTTCGGGTCGGGGTCATGGCTCTGGACGGCGGGGCATGGCGCGGTGTATCCTGCCGCGCAAAGGAAAGTTCCCGTGGCCGCGACCGGCTGCGTTTTCCCACACCGGCGAACATCATGGCGAACGTGGCGGGCGGTGCCGAGGCGGCGATCCGGGCCAACTGGGAGCGGTTGAGCGGCAAGCCGGGCGGCAAGGCGCTCTTCAGCATGCTGCTGGGGCGCATGGTGCCGTACTCGGGCTCCATTGGCGCGCGGGTGCAGGAGCTTCGCCCGGGGTTCGCGCGGGTGACGCTGGCGGACCGCCGCAAGGTTCGCAATCACCTGCGATCGATCCACGCGGTGGCCCTGATGAACCTGGCGGAGCTTTCCACCGGCCTGGCGCTGAACGTGGGGATGCGGCCGGACGCGCGCTCCATCCTGAAGGGGCTTTCCATCGAGTACCACAAGAAGGCCCGCGGCACCCTGACCGCCGAGGCCAACGCGCCGCTGCTGGACAGCAACGAAGAGCGCGACATCGAGGTGACCACGGACATCCGCGACGAGGCCGGCGACGTGGTCGCCTCGGCGATCGCCCGGTGGCGGGTGGGGCCGAGGAAGTGAAGGGCGGGAGGGCGCGGCGGGCCGGCAGTGGTGCGACGGCGGCGCCCCCCATCCCCAGCCCTTCCCCCGCAAACTGCGCGGGGGAAGGGAACGTGCTGCATAACTGCCTTGCAACGCCATAGCCTGTCATCCTGAGGCCCAGGCGCACCCTGCCTGCCCGCAGCACATCCCTTGCGGGCCGAAGGATCTAGCAGAGGGCACGTAACAGCCCGGGCGCGGCAGCGGTCACGGAAGTCGAGGCCCCGGCCCGTCCGGAGGCCCGGCGTTCAGGCGGGGATCCCTGGCCAGGTGTGGTGCGGTTCGGCGAGGCCGGCGCAGTCCCCGACTGCCCTCACCCCCGGCCCCTCTCCCGCAAGCGGGAGAGGGGAGAATTCGATCGCGCTTCGGCAGCCCCGGCGCGCACGAAGTGAAGCCTCACCGGGTTTGTGAGGCTTTCCGCTGGTGTTGCGGCGGATTCATCCGCTCCCGGACGGGAACCGGCTCCCACGTTCCCGCACTCCCCCGCCCCTCAGTACCGCGCCTCGATCCCGTGCACCACGCGGAACGTGTCGCGGGCGATCAGCAGCTCCTCGTCGGTGGGAATCACCCACACTTCCGTCCGCGCGCCCTCGGGGCTGATGCGCCCTTCGCGGCCCACGTGTGCCTCGTTGGCGGCGGCGTCCACCTGGATGCCGGCGAACTCCAGCCCCTCGCAGATCATCGCGCGCACGGCGGGCGCGTTCTCGCCGATGCCTCCCGCGAAGCAGACGGCGTCGGCGCCGCCCATGGCCGCCAGGTACGAGCCGATGTACTTGCGTGCCCGATAGCAGAAGATCTCGATCGCCAGCCGCGCCCGCCGGTCGTCGTGCTCGCGCGCCTCGGCCAGCAGCTCGCGCATGTCGTTGGTAAGGCCGGAGATGCCCAGCAGCCCCGACTGCTTGTTCAGCAGCATCTCCACCTCCGCCAGCGACAATCCCTCCTTCTGGGCGATGTAGTCCAGCACCGCGGGGTCCACGTCGCCGGAGCGCGTGCCCATCACCAGCCCCTCCAGCGGGGTGAACCCCATCGACGTGTCCAGCGACTCGCCGCCGGAGATGGCGCACGCCGAGCAGCCATTGCCCAGGTGAAGGGTGATGATGCGCTGCGCCTCGCGCGTGGTGCCCGTCAGCTGCCGCCATCGGTAGCTCACGTAGCGGTGCGAGGTGCCGTGGAAACCGTAGCGGCGGACGCGGTGCCGGCGGTACAGCGAGTACGGGATGGCGTACAGGAACGCGCGCTCGGGAAGCGTGTGGTGGAACGCCGTATCGAACACGGCCACCTGTGGCACCGCTGCGCCCAGCACCGCGCGGACGGCGTGGATGCCCTTGAGGTTGGCGGGATTGTGCAGCGGCGCCAGCTCGATGGTCTCCTCGATGCCGCGCAGCACCTGCTCGTCGATGCCCACGGACCTTACGAAGCGCTCGCCGCCATGCACCACGCGGTGCCCCACGGCGCCGATCTCGGCCAGGCTTCCCAGCGCGCCGCCCTCGGCCACCAGCCACTGGAGCAGGAACTCCACGGCCGCGCGATGGTCCCGCAGCGGAGCCGAGCCCTTTACGGACGCCCCATCCCCCGCGCGAAAGCTCCACACCGCCTCGCCGCCGATGCGCTCCACCTGCCCGCGCGCGAGCCGCCGGTCCGTGTTGCTGGCGAAGCACTGCTCGTCGGTGTCGATCACCTGCCACTTGAGCGACGACGACCCGACGTTGAGGACCAGGATGTTCATACGCATATGGAAGCGAAGGGCGGTACTCTCCTGAACGCGAGAGTACCGCCCAATCAGCGTTTCCGCCACCCGCGCGCACCTGGAGCGCACCGGCCTACGTTTAGAAGACGGGAGGCGCAGCCGCCTTGATGGTGAACCGGCCCGTCAGGTGAGGGTTGCCACTGCCTTCCCAATTCACCCCCGCGGAGAAGTTGGCCCAGAAGCGGCTGAAGAGCCGGGTTTCGCCGCCCGTGTTCACGAGCCAGCCGGGTGACGCGTTAGCGGCGATTGTGCTCTGCCCCTCCACGAACACCTTGTACGCATTGGTGCCGGCGTAGAAGCGCCCACCAAGACTTCCACCCAAGGCGCGTTCTTCGTCCGGCTCCTCCCGTCCGAAAGTGCCACGCCCGCCCAGCAGGAGTTGGCCCCACTGGCCGAAGCCCCGCGCCCAGGTTCCCCAAGCCGCAAGTGCGCCCATCTTCAGGTCGTTGCCAAGCGAGTCGGCGGATGCGGCCATCAGGCCGGCCGCAACGTCGAACACACCAGCGTTCCAGCGGGTCTGCTCCCAGCGCTTTCGGAACGGCTCCACCATGCGTTTGATCGAATCACGTTCCGCTTGGCTGAGAACGATAGGCCTTGGGGGCGGACCGGTGCGAACTCGCGCGTTCACGTAAATCTGGTTGATTGCGGCCGCCAGCCCGGTCGCGCTGTCGATGTACGCTTGGTTCATCCGCAAATCGCCTTCGTCCGCGAGCGACAACCGCACCCCCAGCGCCAAGCCGGTTGCCGCACCCGTGCTGGAGCTTCGGCGAACGGCGGCGGAAGTCCGCATCCGATACAGAACGGGATTGTCCCTGTACTGCGCAAGCGTAAGCCGCGGCCCATGTGCCAGAAGGAACGGTGCCGCCTCGAGCGCAAAGGCGGTGGGAACCTGGAAGGCCCCGCCCTCACCCTCGAACATGTCGGAAAAGCCGGCGGTCAACGCCCGTACGGTGGTAGGACGAAGGATGTTGCTCTCGTCGACCTGCAGGAGCTCGAATGCGGGAGCATCCGGAATCGCGAAATCGACTTCAAACTGCTGCGCCAGCGAGTCGGGGCGTTGCGCGAGCAGCGGTACCGGAGCGGCCAGGATCCAGAGCGCCGCAATCAAGCGCCTCACGCGCCACCTCCGTTCAGTTGAACGAAGAGATCCACAGTCACCGTTCCCGAAGCGTCGCTCCCAGACGCCGAATCGCCGCCGATCTCGTTTCCGTCCTGCCTGATGACGAGATCCACGTTGTACGTGTCGACGGGGGGTGTAATAACGACCGTGGCGATGCACTCCACGATGCGGCCGTCGTTGTGCTCGTTCGGCTCGGGGAGCGTATACGCATCGTCTGCGGTGTTGATGAAATTCCCGTCACGCCTCATGACCACAAGATTCGCATTTGCCTCCCACAGGAGGATCGTGTAGGAACCTACGGCCGCCGAGCCGGGGGTAACCTCGGCGATGATGGGTCCGCCATTGGGGTTGAACGTAGCCGTTTTCATGTAGCTGTC
The DNA here is from genome assembly GCF_036388275.1 of Longimicrobium sp. Taxonomy (NCBI): domain Bacteria; kingdom Pseudomonadati; phylum Gemmatimonadota; class Longimicrobiia; order Longimicrobiales; family Longimicrobiaceae; genus Longimicrobium; species Longimicrobium sp. The sequence continues at coordinate 97,053 of NZ_DASVSF010000108.1, read as the reverse complement.
CTGGGTGGAGTAAACGGGCGGGCTTCGCACTGCAGTTGTTGGATTGACACGTTGCCGCGATTTCCCGCTCGGGGCGAGGTCCCGGGTGGGTTGCGCCCGATAGCGGCTATTTTTGTTTTCGTCAGGTGAGGCTGAGCGTTCACGCAAGCACGTTTTCTGCTTTGCCCGTTCGGGCTACTTGCAGGCGTGAACGTGACGCACCCCCGGGCAGACAACGACGATGGGCATTTCGCTGCGCCCCGAGCACCTGAAGCGGTACCGCGACATGGCACGCCTGGCCATGAAGTACGGGCGCAGCGACCTGGTGCGGCAGGCCGGGCTGGAAGACGCGCTCGAGGGCACCGACCAGGTGCTGCAGAGCACCGACGCCCCCGGCCTGGCCGACGAGCTCGCCGACGACCTGGAGCGGATGGGGCCCACGTACGTGAAGCTGGGCCAGCTTCTTTCCACCCGCCCGGACCTCGTTCCGCCCGCCTACATCGACGCGCTCACCCGCCTGCAGGACCGGCTGGAGCCGTTCCCGGCCGAGGACGCCGAGCGCATCGTGGCGGAGGAGTTGGGCGTGCGCGTGTCCAAGGCGTTCCTGGAGTTCGACAGCGAACCCCTGGCCGCCGCCTCGCTGGGGCAGGTGCACCGGGCCAAGCTTCGCGACGGGCGCACGGTGGCGGTGAAGGTGCAGCGCCCCGGCGTGCGCGAGCAGCTGGTGCGCGACATGGACGCCATCGAGGACGTGGTGGAGTTCATGGACCGGCACACCAGGGCCGGGCGCCAGTACGAGTTCGGCCGCACCTTCGAGGAGCTGCGCAAGAGCCTGATGGCCGAGCTGGACTACCGCCGCGAGGCCCGCAACGCCTCCACGCTCGACGAGAACCTGGCGGAGTTCCAACGCATCATCGTGCCGCGGCCGGTGGAAGACTACACCACCTCCCGCGTGCTGACGATGGAGTTCATCCGCGGCCGCAAGATCACCTCGATCAGCCCGCTGGCCCGGCTGGAGCTGGATGGCGACGTCCTGGCCGAGGAGCTGTTCCGCGCCTACCTCAAGCAGATCCTGGTCGACGGCTTCTTCCACGCCGATCCGCACCCCGGCAACGTCTTCCTGACCGATGACCGGCGGGTCGCGCTCCTGGACGTGGGAATGGTGGGGCGCATCGGCCCGGACCTGCAGCAGCACCTGCTGCGGATGCTGCTGGCCATCGCCGACGGGCAGGGCGCCGAGGCGGCGCGCGCCACCATCCAGGCCGGCGACGTCCGCTCCGGCTACCGCGAAGACATCTTCACGGCCGACGTGAAGACGCTGGTGGCCGATTTCGCCACGGCGCGCAACGCCGAGAACATCCAGGTGGGGCGGGTGATGCTGGAGGTGACGCGCAGCGCGGCCGAGAACGGCATCCGGCTGCCGGTGGAGCTGACGATGCTCGGCCGTGCGCTGCTGGCGCTGGACCAGGTGGGCCGCACGCTGGACCCCCAGTTCGACCCCAACGCCGCCATCCAGCGCAACGCGTCGGACCTGATGCGCCGGCGGATGATGAAGAACGTTTCACCCAGCCGCATGTTCAGCAACATGCTGGAGATGAACGAGCTGGTGCAGAAGCTTCCCGGCCGGGTGAACCGCGCGCTGGAGGCCATCACCGAGGACGGAATCGAGGTGCGCGTCCGCGTTCCCGAGGAGAAGTGGCTGCTGCAGGGGATGCAGAAGATCTCCAACCGCATCGCCGTGAGCCTGGTGGCGTCGGCGCTGATCGTGTCGGCGGCCATGATGATGCGGGTGGAGACGCGCTATCAGATCCTGGGGTATCCCGGCGTGGCGATGATCCTGTTCATGGGCGCCGCGGCGCTGGGGCTGCTGCTGGTGTTCGACATCCTAGTCAGCGACGTGCGCCAGCGCCGCCGCGGCGACGAAAAGTAGCGCCGCGAAGTCCGCCGGTTTTCCGCTTCGAACCCGAGAGCAAGGACCGAAATGCCGAGCCAACTCCTCTCCCGCGCCGTCCTGGCCGCCTGCCTTGCCCTGCCCTCGGCCCTGGCCGGGTGCATGGGCGCGGGAATGCAGGACCCGGGCGCCGCCGCGAGCGCCATGGGGATGGGCAACGAGCACGTCTTCGAGACCGTGATGGCCGCCAACCGCAGCGAAATCGCCCTGAGCCAGCAGGCGGAGCAGCGCGCGGCCAGCGCAGAGGTGCGCGCGTTCGCCGCACGGATGGTCGCCGAGCACACGCGCGCCGAGACGGACATGGCCGCCATGGGGCAGCGGCTGGGGCTGTCGCCGCGTGAAAGCGAGACAAGCCGCAACCTGGACGAATTTACGCGCCAGACGACGGTGTCCATGGATACGCGCAGCGGGGCGGTGTTCGACCGCGAGTACATGCGCCTGCAGGTGCAGCAGCATGGGTGGCTGGTGGAAGCGCTGGACAAGAACCTGATCCCCGCCGCGCAGGACGAGCGGCTGCGCGCGGAGCTTCAGCGCATGCGCCCCATGGTCGCGGCCCACCTGCGCGAGGCCCAGCGCATCCACCGCACCCTCGGCGGGTGACCTGACGCCTTGGCTCCGCTGGGGCCCTCACCCGTCCTCGCTTATGCTCGTCCACCCTCTCCCACAAACAGCGTGGGAGAGGGGGTACACTTCAGATCGTGGTGGCGCATCCAACCCATTGCTGCGCCACCATTTCTGTCATCCTGAGGCCCAGGCGCGCCGGCCCTGCCCGCAGCACATCCTTCGCGGGCCGAAGGATCTAGCCCGGGACACGAACCAGGTCAGGGCGCGGCAGCGGTCACCAATGCAGAGGCCTCGGCTCCGCGGATTGACCGCCTTTCACGCCGTTCGTATACTTGTACGAACACAGAGGAGGTGAGATGAGCTACACCGGGAAGGCGACCACTGCGGGTAACTCAAAAGCGCTCTCGTTCGAGTCAGCGCTTTTCAAGGCGCATCCTGAGTTCGGAGCTGGCCGCTTCGAGGCGCACGTGATCGCGCCCGGCACCCTCCTGGTCACCAGCGCCGAAGATGCCAGCGTGGCTGCGGAAGACGACGATCCGGTCCTGCTCGCGTACCTAGCGTTTCTGGAGCGACAGATGGTTACCCATCCGGAGCTGATCCAGCCCCTCGATACGGAGCTGCTCGCCAGGATTGACGACTTGGTGGGAGACATGGACGTCGATCTGACGGAAGCCTTCGGTGACGATGTCCAGCTTCCCTGACGCGGCGGGCCGGAATCAGGGATGGCGTTTGATGGCTTGGCCGGAGTTCGCCAAGCAGCTGGACGATCTCACCCGGTCCGCCACGCACGCCGTGCGCACCGATCCGGCAGGGTACAGGCACCACCCGCATGTAAAGCTGCTCGCGGCCGTGCGAAAGCTGATTCGAGACGTAATCCCCTCTGACCCTGCCGGCCCAGAGTTCCAGCTCGGCAACACGTTGGGCCCGAAGCAACGGCACTGGCGGCGCGCCAAGTTCGGCCAGCGTTTCCGGTTGTTCTTCCGGTTTCACTCCGGCACCAGGACCATCGTTTACGCGTGGATGAACGACGAAAACACGCTTCGGAAGGCGGGTGCCAGGACCGATCCCTACCGCGTCTTCCAGAAGATGCTGGAAGCCGGGAGGCCTCCGTCGGACTGGAGCCAACTGGTAGACGAATCGGCTGGGCTCGAGAGTTCCCCGCGTGAGTTGTAGCGGCGTCTAGCTCTCCGCCCGGTCACCCGCGACCTCCACCTCCAGGCCGAAGGTGTCGGTAAACAGGCCGGCCTTGCGGCGCAGCGCCCACCGCTCCAGCAGCAGGTCCCCCTCCCCTTCCAGCTCCAGCGTCAGCTTGCTCTTTCCCGCCGTGGCCGTCACCCCCGTAACGGCCTGCACGTGCTCGCGGTCCAGCGCGTCGGCAATGCGCAGCAGCGAGGCCAGCTTCACCACCCGCTCGCGGTCGTCCGAGGGCAGCCGGTTGAAGTCTTCGTGGTGCGCGGCCGGCGTGCCCTTGCGGTGGTATCGCGCCACGTTGGCCACGATGTCCATCTCCCGCGCCGTGAGCTCCGGCACCTCCGACTGGCTGATGATGTACAGCGAGTGCTTGTGGTGCTTCTTGTGGCCGATGAAGATGCCGATGTCGTGAAGAATGGCCGCCACCCGCAGCAGCCGCCGCTCGGCCGCGTCCATCCGGTGCACCTTTTCCAGCTGGTCGAAGAGCGAGCCCGCCAGCCACGCCACGTGCCGGGCGTGCTTTTCGTCGAACAGGTAGCGCAGGCCCAGCGCCACCGCGCCCTCCACCGCCGCCCGCTCCTTGCGGTCTTCGTGCGCCTGGTGGGTGGTCAGGTCGTCCACCAGATCCACCAGCACGCCGTCCTTGAGACCCACCGCGGGAACGATGATCTCCGCCGCTCCCGCCAGCGACGCGACGCGCTCGTACACCATGGCCGCGGGAACGATGACGTCCGCCCGGTCCTCGCGCAGCCCCAGCTGGTCCACGCGCTGGCGGTACGAGAGGCGCGACAGCATGGCGACCGCGCCGCGCAGGTCGTTCATCTGGATGGCCGCCATGCGCCCGCGCCCCGGCTCGGCACCCAGCAGCTTGGCCAGCGCCTCGATGTTGCCGCCCGTGGCGATCAATCCGGCCGGCTTCCACTGCTTGGCGATCAGGGGAATGCGCAGCGACGCCATGTACTCTTCCAGCAGCCGCTGAAACCGCCCGGGGTCTTCGCTGGAGCCCGACAGTTCTTCCAGCAGCCGCACCGACCCCAGCGTGTGCGACTCGCTCCACAGGATTCCCGTGGCGTCCACCAGCGACACCTCCACGCTGCCGCCGCCCAGGTCCACCAGCATCCACTTCTTCTTTCCGAACGGCACCTGCGCGCGAATGGCCTCGTAGACCAGGCGCGCCTCCTCGGTGCCGGTGATCACCTCCAGGTCGATCCCCGCCTCGCGCCGCACGCGGGCCACGAACTCGCCGCCGTTGCGGCTTTCGCGGGTGGCGCTGGTGGCCACCGCGCGGTAGTGGACGATCCCCAGGTCTTCCATCCGCTTGCGAAAGCCGGTGATGGCCTCTACCCCGGCCTCCATGGCCGCGCGGTCCAGCCGGCCCGACAGGAACACCTCGTGGCCCAGCCGCACCGGCGCGCGCGTCTCGGCCAGCACGCGGTACGCGGTGGGCGAGGTGAACTCGGCGGCGAGAAAGCGGATGGCGTTGGAGCCCACGTCCACGGCGGCCACCCGCAGCGGAAACTGCGGCGGCGCGTCGGGGGCGGCGTCCGTGGGGCGGTTGAGCAGCGGCGTCATTCTGCGTATCCGGAGTAGGAGACGCCGCAGGGCGGGGCAAAGGCCGGACCGTGAGGGCAAGGGAAGTGCGTGAGTGCGTTGATGCGTGAGTGCGGGAGTGGACCGGCGATCGTGCGCCGTCCATCACCCGCGCCGTCCCGAGCTACCCGGCCCATCCATGCGAGCACCAGACCAGACCATCCACATCGGCCTGAACGCGCCGCCCGACGGCAGCGTCGAGTCCGAGGCCATCCGCGAGAGCCTTTCCTCGGCCGTCCGCGTGGGCCGGCACCTGTTCCTGGGCTGCGACGAAACCGCCACCCTGGAGCGCGTCACCGACCTGGGCGGCGGCCGCTTCGGCGAGCACCGCACCTACAAGCTGGCCGACCTGGTGGACCTGCCTGGCAAGGCCGACGACGAGGTGGACGTCGAGGGGCTGGCGTGGGAGCCGCCGTACCTGTGGCTGGTGGGGTCGCACAGCCGCAAGCAGGGCAAGGCCAAGCGCGGGATGGACTTCAAGGAAGCCTCAGAGGCGCTGGCCGACGTGGACGTCGACGACAACCGCTACCTGATCGCCCGCATACCGCTGGAGGACGACCCAGAAGCCGGCGGGCTGGTGCCGCGCAAGTCGTGCCCCGATCCGCGCGACCCGGAGCGCACGCTCACCGCCGCGCGCCTGCGTGGCCGCGGCCGCAACAGCGAGCTGATCCGCGAGTTGAGCGGCGACCCGCACCTGCGCCGGTTCATCAAGATCCCGGGCAAGGACAACGGGCTGGACGTGGAGGGGGTGCAGGTGGACGACGGGCGCGTGTTCCTGGGGCTGCGCGGCCCCGTGCTGCGCGGCTGGGCGGTGATCGTGCAGGTGGAGCCGGTGGATGCCAAGGGCGGCGGGCGGATGAGGCTGCGGGAGATCGAGGCCGGCGGGCGGCGCTACCGCAAGCACTTTCTGGACTTGGACGGGCTGGGGATCCGCGACCTGGCCCGCGACGGCGACGACCTGCTGATCCTGGCCGGACCCACGATGGACGTGAGCGCGCCCGCCGGCGTGTTCCGCTGGCGCGGCGGCATGCGGGTGCAGGAAGAGTCGCTGGTGCCGGCGGACGCGCTGGAGCGGGTGACCATGCTGCCGCACGACGTGCAGGGCGGGTCCGACCACCCCGAGGGGATGTGCCGCTTCGACGAGGGCGACGGCCCGCGCACCCTGCTGGTGGTGTACGACGCGGCCAGCGCCAGCCGCCGCGACGCGCACGGCGTTACCGCCGACGTGTACGCGCTTCCGCCTCGGCCCGGGGTGCTGGGCACCGTCGTGGAAACGCTGACCTCCTTCGTCACCCGTGACGGCGAAGGCTGACGATGGCGGACATCTACCACGTGATGATCAAGCCCGGCGACGCGATGGGGGAGGTGGACCGCGCGCTGGAGGCCCTGAAGGGGCGCGGGGTGTCGCGCGAGGAGGCCGGGTTCCACAAGTACATGTTCGTCACCCAGGCCAAGCAGACCGTGCTGATGCTCACCTCGCGCGAGTCGCCCCTGGCCGCCGACCTCCGCGGCCGCGGCTGGATGGAGCCTGGCGACAAGCCGCTCAGGACGTGAGAAAGATCGTCCTCACGCAACCGAGGCGGACCGAGGGTCTATGGGTCCATCATCCAGATAGATTCGCACCGTAGCTTCAGGGAATCGAGCGGTCAATTCCAAGGTTCCGCCCAACGCTTCCACCATGTTGCGAAGGGTGCCAATGAACATGTCGCTTCTACGTTCCATGCGAGACAGGGTGGCTTGGTTGATCTCCAAGCGCCTGGCAAGTTCCGATTGCGTCAGGTGTAGCGATTCCCTGAGTTTCCGCAACGGCAAATCGATCGGTTTACGGGTGCTCGTCTGGCTCAGAATGAGTTCCCGAATTCGCCCGAATGCACTGGTCGCACTCTGGTAAATCTCGTCCGCGCCGGGCCCATAATCATCATCGGACGGGGTCGAGACACCAAAGCCCTGCCTCGGCCGCCACTCGACCGCGACATGATAGTCGTTCAGGTATATGTCCAACCACCAGAATCCACCCGGGTCATCTGGCGCGTCGAGTACGAAGGTCGCCGTAGGAAAACGCTCCGCCACCAAGTCTCGAAGCCGCTCGATACTGTTCATTTTCAGTCCCATCCAACGAGAGAGAAGTTTCGAGTGCGAACGTAAACCCCGGACCCGTAGTCGTTCACCTCAAGCATGTGCGCAGTCCTTGTAGTCAGCTGTCGTTCAGTTCCCAGATGCCGCGCCCGTCCGCGCCTCCCTTCTGCAGCTCAACTGTCCCATCGAGCCGTGCAATCAACATCGAGCCATTCGCCCCGATGTACGTGTTGTGCTTGCGGCTCCTGAATCGGCTCACACGGGGATGGCCGGGAACGTTTCTTCGGCTGTCCTCCTGTGCGGGATAGATTCGCCCATCCGTTTCCCAACTCGAGAAATCGAACGGGCTCTCCGTCAGTTCGTCGTCGACCGCGTTGATGATGCTCGCGAGTTGTATGCGAGCTTCCTCGGCGGTTCGTGCCGGAGGAGCTACTGCGACGCGACGGTAGATTTCTGCCAGCCGCACCGTTTTGGGTACATCCACTCGATCCCCACCGCTCTGAAGCTCCGGACAGCAATGTGCTGGAGGACAAGACAACGTTGTTCTTCAAGACATAACAACGGGCGGCCGGGAGGTCAACCCTGCGCCCCGCAAACCGGTGCACAGGAAAGGAAAGTGCGCGCCCCACCCGACGGGACGCGCACTTTCCTTTCGGACTTACGTCGCTTCGCACTCACGCACTCCTCAAGGCCCGACCTGTACCTCCATGCGGTTCCTGTCACCCTCATCCTCCGTCTTGAACGATGCCTTCATGTGCACCCATGCCCGGGCGCGGCATCCTCCCACGACCACGGGGCTGAACTCGGCAACTCTCCAGAGCTGGTTCAGCTGCTGGTCCACCGCGCGGCTCCCGCTCGCGGGATGCACGTTGGTGACCCGGCCGTCCTCGTCCAGTTCCAGCAACGTGCTGCCGGTGCCCTCGATGTCCTGGCCCCGGCGAAGAAGGGCCTGCAGCATCCGCTGAAGCCGGGGCATGAATTGCTCGGGATTGGTGAGCCCCGGATGTTCCACCGGCTCCAGCACCCGGATGTCGGTGCCCGCGGGAAACGGGCTGCTGGAGGCGAGCGCCTGGCGGATCTCGTCCTCTGTTCTGCCGGGCGGCACCGACACCGCCACGCGGGCGATCCCCTGCTCCGCGCAGCTGGGAGCGGCGGATGGATTCAAAAATACCTGGGCGGATGCTCCGGGCGCCGCGCCCACCACCAGGGCAGCGCAGAGCAGCAACGAGGTCGGCTTCACGATCGGATTGCCTTCAAAGGAGAGTATGGAATCGCACCGAATGTTTATCGTCTACGCGTTCCCGCGCAAGCTCCCGGCTCTGCGGTTGCGCACGGTGGGCGAACCATTTATCTTAGCACTATGCTAATCGATCGCGTCTCGCACACGGCCCGTTGTTGTCGCATGTGCTCCCACCGGGAGTGCAGGCGGCCCGCACGCGTGTGAAGACCTCGACGGCATAAGCGCTGGACGGTCTTCTCCGGAAGACCCTCCGGACAGGCACCGCGACAAAGGACGCCGCGACTCCCCCCACAGGAGGCGCGGTTTTGTTTTTATCCACCGGAAGAACCCGGAGACAGGCACCATGCCCATCCGTCCCGAGCGGCCGATCGCCATCTTCTACGAGCACCCGGACTGGTTCCGGCCGCTGTTCGCGGAGCTGGACCGCCGCGGCACGCCGTACGTAAAACTGCACGCCGACGAGCACGTGTTCGATCCCGCCGAGGATCCGCCGTACTCGCTGGTCTTCAACCGCATGAGCCCGTCGGCGTACCTGCGCGGCCGCGGCGACGCCATCTTCTACACGCTGTCGTGGCTGTCTGCCCTGGAGCGCCGGGGCGTGCGCGTGGTCAACGGCTACCAGGCCTTCGAGAACGAGATCAGCAAGGCCGGGCAGCTGGCCCTGCTCGACGTGCTGGGGCTGCCCTATCCGAAGGCGCGCGTCATCCACCGCGCCGAGCAGGCGCCCGCCGCCGCCGAGGGGCTGCGCTGGCCCATCGCCGTGAAGCCCAACATCGGCGGCAGCGGCGCGGGCGTGCGCCGCTTCGACTCGCCCGAGGAGCTGCGGGCCGCCGTCGGCACGCTGGACCTGGGAATCGACAGCACCGCGCTGGTGCAGGAGTTCATCCCGCAGGAGGAAAGCCGCATCACCCGCGTGGAGGTGCTGGGCGGCAAGTACCTGTACGGCATCCGCATCTACACCCCCGGCAACTCGTTCGACTTGTGCCCCGCCGACGTCTGCCAGCGGGTGGACGGCGCCGCGCTCGACGCGCAGGTGTGCGCCGTGGACGCGCCCAGCCGCGGGCTGCGCGTGGAAGGCTACGAGCCGCCCCGCCCGGTGATCGAGGCGGTGGAGCGCATCATGGCCGAGGCGCGCATCGAGGTGGGCGGCATCGAGTACATGGTGGATGCGCGCGACGGACAGCTGTACTACTACGACATCAACGCGCTCTCCAACTTCGTGGCCGACGCGCCCAACGTGATCGGCTTTGACCCGTTCGCGCGCCTGGCCGACTGGCTGGAGCGCGAGGCCGAGGCGGCAGAGGCGGCGCGTGCGCAAAAGGAGGCGGCGTGATGCGTTTCGGATACTGGCTTCCCGTCTTCGGCGGCTGGCTTCGCAACGTCGAGGACGAGCGGATGGAGGCAAGCTGGAGCTACACCAGGCGGCTGGCGCAGCGCAGCGAGCAGATCGGCTTCGACCTGACGCTGGTGGCCGAGCTGAACCTGAACGACATCAAGGGGATGGACGCCCCGTCGCTGGACGCGTGGAGCACGGCGGCGGCGCTGGCGGCGGTGACGGAGCGGCTGGAGATCATGGTGGCTGTCCGCCCCACCTTTCACCTGCCCAGCCTCCTCGCGAAGCAGGCCGCCAACATCGACCGGATCAGCGGCGGGCGCCTGTCGCTGAACGTGGTGAGCTCGTGGTGGGCCACGGAGGCGAAGAAGTACGGCGTGCAGTTCGACGAGCACGACGACCGCTACGCCCGCACCAGCGAGTGGCTGGACGTGGTGGACGGCATGTGGAAGCAGCCGCGCTTCAGCTACCAGGGCAAGTACTACTCGGTGGACGACGCCATCCTGGAGCCCAAGCCGGTGCAGCGCCCCCGGCCTACGCTGTACGCCGGCGGCGAGAGCCCCGCGGCGAAGGCGCTGATCTCGGCCAAGTGCGACGCGTGGCTCACCCACGGCGATGAGCCCGCGACGATCGCCCGGAAGGTGGCCGACCTGCGCTCGCGCCGCGCGGCGCTGGGGCTGCCGCCCATGTCGTTCGGCGCGGCGGGGTACGTGGTGGTCCGGTCCACGGAAGAAGAGGCGAAGCGCGAGGTGCAGCGCATCACCGACGTGCAGCAGAGCGCCCGCGGCTACGCCAACTACCAGGACTGGATCGGCAACACGCAGCTGGAGCAGCGCGTGAGCCTGGAAGACTACTCGGTGTCCAACCGCGGCCTGAAGTCGGGGCTGGTGGGCACGCCCGAGCAGGTGGCCGAGCGCGTGCTGGAGTTCGAGCGCGCGGGGCTGGACTTGCTGCTGCTGCAGTTCTCGCCGCAGCACGAGGAGATGGAGCGCTTCGCCGAAGAGGTGATCCCCCTGGTGCGCGGCGCCGGCGGCGGGCAGAGCCTGCAGGCCGTCGCCTGAACGGAGCGCCGGCCCATCGCACTCCTTCCAGCGGCACGGGACCCCCACGGGGTTCCGTGCCGTTCCGCTTTCTACTCGCCTACCAGGCCCCGTCGCCGTAGCCGCCGCCCGCCCCGCGGTTGCCCCAGCGGTCGTCGCGCCCCGAGGAGTGCCCGCCGCGGGGGGGCTCGCCGTAACCACCCACGCGCGGCCGGTTGTCGATGCGGTTGCCGATGTTGTCGTCGTCCTCCTCCGCACCCCCACCCAGGCCGTCGCCTGCCGGCGCGTTCAGGCGCACCACGTTCTGCGCCTTGAGGCCCTTGGGCTCTTCCAGGATGTCGAACTCCACGGGCTCGCCCTGCTCCAGCGTCTTGAAGCCGCGCCCGGTGATGCCGCTGTGGTGAACGAACACGTCCGTTCCGTCGTCACGGGTCACGAAGCCGAAACCCTTTTCCTGGGAGAACCACTTCACTGTGCCTGATGCGTGTTCCATGGGACCGGTGGCTGGGGTGGGGATGCCGCGAGCGGGGCGTGTCCGTTCGCATGGATCGTTCCCCCCGCTGCCCAGCCGGGCACCCCCTTTCCGACACGGTCGCGCAGGCACTCACCCGTGGGGCATTTACAAGTTTGTAACAGGTTGCGAATCGCTCCTGACGCGCCACAGCCGTGCTGCCGCGTTCGGTCCCTGGCGCCAGCCGGAAGGGGCGCGCATGCCCCGAAGTGAGTATCTCGTGCCCCGCTGGCCGGGGCGGCGTGCATGCGGTACACTGCCCCGCCCACGCTGGTGGAGCGTGGCTCAGCCTCTTTTTCGAACGAACGAGCACGGATGGAGTTTCCGATCCTCTTCTGGCTGGCGGCGGCCACCGTCGCCATGTACGTGGGCATCTTCTTCGAGCTGGCGTGGAACGGGCGCAAGCTCACGCAGCTTCACCTGGTCGACCCGCTTCCGGGGGACGCCATGCCGTCGGTGTCCATCGTCATCGCCGCGCGCAACGAGGAGCGGGCCATCGAGCACGCCCTGCGCTCGGTGCTGGCGCAGGAGGGCGACCGGGTGGAGGTGATCGTCATCGACGACCGCTCGGACGATTCCACCGGCGCCATCCTGGACCGCATGGCCGCGACCGAGCCACGTCTGCGCGTGGTGCACGTGACCGAGCTGCCGCCGGGGTGGCTGGGAAAGAACCACGCGCTGTGGATGGGCGCGGCGGCGGCCACGGGCGAGCTCCTGCTGTTCACCGACGCCGACGTGGTGATGGCGCCCGACACGCTGCGGCGCGCTACCGCGTACATGGTGCGCGAAAAGCTCGACCACCTGACCGTGGCCCCCCACGTGGGCATGCCCGGAGCCCTGCTGCGCGCGTTCGGCGTGGTGTTCACCCTCTTCTTTACGCTCTTTACGCGGCCGTGGAAGGTGCGCGATCCGCGCTCCAGCCATCACATCGGCATCGGCGCGTTCAACATGGTGCGGGCAGACTCGTACCGGCGGATGGGGACGCACCAGGCCATCGCCATGCGCCCGGACGACGACATCAAGCTGGGAAAGCTGGTTAAGAAGAGTGGGCTGGTGCAGGACTTCGCCATCGGGGCGGAGCTGATTTCGGTGGAGTGGTACAGCAGCGTGCGCGAGGCGGTGTACGGGTTGCGGAAGAACGGCTTCGCGGGGGTGGATTACCGGCTGTGGATGGTGGTGGGCGCGTCGCTGGTGCACCTGGTGTTCTTCATTTGGCCGTTCGTGGCGGTGCTGGTGACGGACGGATGGACGCAGGGGCTGTACGCGCTGGCGATCGGCATCCTGATGGTGATCTACGCCGGGGCGGCGGTGGCGCAGAAGGCGTCGCCCTGGTACGGCATCCTGTTTCCGCTGGCTTCGGTGATGTTCGTGGTGGTGCTGTGGAACGCCACGCTGTACGCGCTGTGGAACGATGGGATCGAGTGGCGGGGCACCCACTATCCGCTGGACGAGCTGCGGGCGAACAAGGTTTAGCGGGTGCCCCACCCCCGGCCCCTCCCCGCACAAACTGCGTGCGGGGAGGGGAGAACTTCGAACGATGAGGCGAGGACGGGTGTTCGGGCCGGCGCCCCCCATCCCCAGCCCTTCCCCCGCAAACCGCGCGGGGGAAGGGAGCCAGTGTGGCGCACCACACATAACTCCTTGCGGCCCCACAGCTTGTCATCCCGAGGCCCAGGCGCGCCGCATTTGCCCGCAGCACACCTCGCGCGGGCCGAAGGATCTAGCCGCGGACACGTACAAGCCAGGGCGCGGCAGCGGTCACGGAAGCCGGGGCCTCGGCTGCCGTGGGGCCCTCACCCGGCCGCGCTGACACGCGTGCCTCCCTCTCCCACAAACAGCGCGGGGGAAGGGAGCCAGTGTGGCGCATCACTCATATGTCGTGCAGCCCCACAGCCTGTCATCCTGAGGCCCAGGCGCACCGCGTCCGCCCGCAGCACACCCCACGCGGGCCGAAGGATCTAGCCACGGATACGTACAAATTCGGGCGCGGCAGCGGTCACGGAAGCCGAGGCCTCGGCTGCGTGGGGGCCTCACCCGACCGCGCGGACACGCTCCCCATTCCCTATTCCCGGCTCCCTCCGCAGATTCCACGCATGACCCGCGGACGCTTTGCCCCCAGCCCTACCGGCGCGCTGCACGTCGGCAATGCGCGTACGGCGCTGATCGCGTGGCTTCACGCGCGCGCCACCGGCGGCGCCTACGTGATGCGGGTGGAGGACCTGGACTTCGGGCGGGTGCGGGCGGGGTTCATGGAGCGGCAGCTGGACGAGCTACGGTGGCTGGGGCTGGGTTGGGACGAAGGCCCCGACGTCGGCGGGCCTCACGCGCCGTACATCCAGTCGCAGCGGCAGGAGCGCTACGAAGCCGCGCTCCGCCGCCTGGCCGAGTTGGGGCTGCTGTTCGAGTGCTCCTGCTCGCGGCGCGACATCGCCGCGGCGGCCAGCGCGCCGCACGTGGGCGAAGAGGGCCCGCGCTACTCCGGAGCCTGCCGGCCTCGCCTGGTGGACCCCTCCGTCCCCTCGCTGACCACGCACGGCCGCTCGCTCTTCGCCCTGCGGATGCGCGCCGACCCGGGAGTGGTGGAGTTCGACGACCTGCTGATGGGGCGCTGCGCCTTCGATCCCGCCGCGGAGGGCGATTTCGTCGTGCGGCGAAAGGATGGCGTGGCCGGCTACCAGGTGGCCGTCGTGGTGGACGATGGGGCGATGGCCATCACCCACGTCGTGCGCGGCGCGGACCTGCTGTCGTCCGCGGCACGGCAGATCCTGCTCTACCGCGCGCTCGATCTCCCAGTCCCGGACTTCCTGCACGTTCCGCTGATGCTGGGTGAAGACGGCGAGCGCCTGGCCAAGCGGCACGGCGCCGTGTCGCTTGGCGAGCTGCGCGACGCGGGGGTGCCTCCCGGCGCGGTCGTCGGCTGGCTCGCTTCCACCTGCGGGCTGGCGGGGCCGGGCGAGCGCATCTCCGCCCGCGAACTCGTTCCGCGCTTCGAGGTCGCCCGGCTCCCACGCGAGCCGACGATTGTCACGGCCGCGGAACTGGAGCGGCTGCGGGCGGGGTGAGGAGCTGAGCGTCGGCAGGACTTCGATCGGGGTTCGACTGGTGGTTTCGCATGCCGCGGGTGGCCCCTCCCCCGGCCCCTCCCCGCACGCTCCGCATGCGGAGAGGGGAGAATTCGTTTGCGCTTCCATGGAATAGGTGCACTCGGCGGGAACGCGGGCGAGGAGCAGTGCGCTTCGAGAAACCCGGCGCACGCCCCTGGCAGCCCCCTCCCCCCGGCCCCCTTCCCCCGCTGCGCAGGGGAGGGGGAGACCTGAACTGCGCCTCGACGGGCCTGGTGCACTCCGCTACGCGTGCAGTCCGCGAAGGCGGACTTTGGGCCGTGGTTGCCGCGACTTCAGTCGCCCCAGCACGGCCGGGCGTGTGCCTCCATGCTCGCCGTTGCACCCCATCCCGAAGTGTACCCCCTCGTCCACGTTGTTTGTGGGAGAGGGTGGCACGCGTGGCAGCGCGGCCGGGTGAGGGTCCCACGGCAGCCGAGGCCTCAGCATCAGTGACCGCTGCCGCGCCCTGGCTTGTACGTGTCCGCGGCTAGATCCTTCGGCCCGCGACGGGTGTGCTGCGGGGCAGTTTCGTGCGCCTGGGCCTCAGGATGACAAGTTGTAGTGCGCGAAAGACTTGGAAAACGCACCACACTGGCTCCCTTCCCCCGCGCAGTTTGCGGGGGAAGGGCTGGGGATGGGGGGCGCCCGCTGACGCACCGCGCCTGCCCGACGCACCCGATCCTGAAGTTTCTACCCTCTTCCGGCCGCAGATCGCCGGGGGAGGGGCCTGCAGGAAAAGGCGCGTCCGCGTCCCAATCGGCGCGCTACTATTCCGCAACACGTGGGATCGCACTATTTTGGGCGTAATCACCCGAAACTTCCCCCTCCGAAGAAGCCTTCCATCCCTTTCTTCGGGACCCCCGAGGAGGAAAACCTGATGAGATTCGGTGTGCTCGCCCTCGCCGGCCTGCTCGCGCTCCCCGCGGCAGCCGGCGCCCAGACCGGCGGCTTCGAAGCCCAGCCGCCCACCAACCTGGTGCCCGTCACCCGGTTCGCCGTCACCCCGTGGGTCGGCTTCCGCATTCCGTACGGCACGGGCGGCAGCCACGTTTTCGCCACCGCCGCCGAGGAGCAGTTCCAGGTCGCCGAGGCGCGCGGCGGCGGCTGGGCGCTGGGCCTCACCGGCGAAGCCCAGGTCCGGGGTCCGCTGAGCGTCGTGGCCTCCCTGGGCTACAGCGCCGCCAGCGAGGACGAGGTCCGATTCACCGGGCCCGACAGCCTTGAGTTCGGCTACCAGATCGACGGGCCGGAGATCATGTTCCTCAAGGCCGGGGTGCAGTACCGCCTTCCCGACCCCGTGCCTGACGAGCGCCGCTTTCACCCCGCAGCGTTCGTAACCGTGGCGCCCGCCGTGGTGTGGATGGACTACCCGGACTTTACGGGCGATTTCGACGACGATGTATCCGGGACCAGCACGCAGTTCGCGCTGAACCTGGGGCTCGATGCCGTTACGATGCTCAACTCGCGGGGCCTGGCGCTGTCGTTCGGGGTCGAAGACTATCTCACCTTCTTCGACGCGGACCACGCGCGCCGCCGGGACCAGCTGTTCATCGGCTCGTACCTGGAGGACGACGTCGCGATCGACTACGACTACACGTACGGCAACGTGCTGCTGTTCCGCGCCGGCGTCTCATGGCGCTTCTGATCACCGCAGGTCCACGATCGGGTTAAGGTGCAGAGATTCCCGTGGCGTTGAGCGGGTCAATCCATCACTGTTAAAGCAGAAGCCCCGACTCGTGTTCCGAGTCGGGGCTTCTGCTCAACCGCACGTGTAGACGAGAGCCGAGCCAGCCGAGCAACCGATCCCGCCACCTGCAGCGAGACGACTCCTCTCCCCCGTACAGTTTACGGGGGAGAGGCTGGGAGAGGGGGGCGCCCTGACCCCGAGTGCCCATCCGTCCGTAGCGCCTCTTCCCTAGTCCCTGTCCGGCGACGCCACCGCGCCCGCCAGGATTCCCCCATCCAGGTGCAGCTCCGAGCCGGTCATGTACCCGGAGTCGTCCGACGCCAGGTACACCACTGCCGCCGCCACCTCCTCCACCGTGCCGAAGCGCCGGAGCGGCGTGTCGCGCACCAGGGCGGCCATGCGCGCCTCGCGGTCGGGGCCGTCGCCCAGCATGGGCTCCCACATGGGCGTCAGGATGGCGGCCGGGTGGATGGAGTTGCAGCGGATCGCCAGCCCCTGCTGCGCACAGTAGAGCGCCACCGTCTTGGTGTGGTTTCGCACGGCCGCCTTGCTGGCCGCGTACGCCGCCGCCGCCGGGATCCCCACGAGTCCCGACCGCGACGACACGTTGATGATGGACCCACGCCCCGCCGGGCGCATGGCCCGGATACCGTGCTTGCAGCCCAGGAACACGCCATCGGTGTTGGTGCGGTGCACCGCCCGCCAATCCTCGAGCGATGCGTGCTCGGGATCGTGGGGAGCCGGCCCATCCTCGAATCCCGTCACGCCCGCGTTGTTCACCAGCACGTCCAGCCGCCCCCACCGCGCCAGCACGTCCTCCATCGCCGCGGCCCAGTCCGCCTCCTCGCGCACGTCCAGCCGACGGTACGCCGCGCCCTCAATCGCGTCCGCCACAGCCGCCCCCTCCGCGTCGCGAACGTCCGTCACCAGCACGCGCGCACCCTCAGCCGCCAGCGCCCTCGCCGCCGCCGCCCCGATCCCCCGCGCCGCGCCGGTCACCAGCGCCACCCGTCCATCCAGTTTCATGTAGCCTCCATTCTTAGTTTCGCTGGCGAAGATACTCGGCGGCGGCGCACATCCGCATCGGTCATCTGCCCTATTCGCGTGCGGCTCGGGGGAATGACGAGGGCCGGCATCCGTGCGGGTGCCGGCCCTGTGGCGATCGGGACGCGTCCGCCTAGCTACTGGCGCCGACGGGGAACGCGCGGGCGTGCCAGGCCATCTGCATCTCCGTTTCCCATCGGCCGTTGCGAACGTCGCCGATGGTAGGGACAGTGTTGTCGAACACGACCGTCTCCGGGCCGACGCCTCCAGCCAGCGCGCGCTGGCGGAACGCCGGGCGCGGCTCGGACGTCACCCGGCCCTCCTCATCGCGAAAGAACACCAGCGACGCATCGCGCAGATCCACCCCAAGCTCGCGCTCCAGGTCGCCGAGCGTGCGGAACAGGGTGTCGGTGGAGCATCCGGAAACGCCCGTCGCGCGCTCGTCGGCGCCCACGAGCAGAAAGCGCCCGTGCCGCAGCTCGCGCCCGCCGACCACGGGCGACCCGTGCGCCGCCCACTGGCGAAGGAAGCCGTCCGTGTGCGCGAGCAGGCGCTGCTGTTCGTCATCGGCAAGCGGGCGGGCGGCGGCGAACACCCACAGGCGTGCGTCGTCGGGGAGCTGGTCGAAGGGTACCGCGGGCATCGTTCTCCTGCCGTCAAAAGGTTGGCGCTGAATCTACCACGCCGCGTATCCCGTTCTCAACCGTAGGGCGAAGCCTAGCAGCGTCGAGGGGGTACCACTTCGGATGCGGGTGCGTCGAAGCCCAGCCAAGTGCTCGGGCGGGGTGCCCCCCATCCCCAGGCCTTCCCCCGCAAACTGCCGCGGTGGAAGGGAGCAAGTCTGGCGCGCTTCCAAGTTTTTCGCGCACCACAGCCTGTCATCCTGAGGCCCAAGCGCGCTGCACTCGCCCGCAGCACACCGCTCGCGGGCCGAAGGATCCAGCCGAGGACACGGACCAGCCCGGGCGCGGCAGCGGTCACGGTAACCGAGGCCTCGGCTGCCGTGGGGCCCTCACCAGGCACCCGGGCGGACCTCCGCCGTCCTGGGGCGACTGAAGTCGCGGCAACCACGGCCCAAAGTCCGCCTTCGCGGACTGCACGCGCAGTTGAGCGCATCAGGCCAGCCGAAGCGCGATTCAGGTCACCCCCTCCCCTGCGAAGCGGGGGCAGGGGGCCGGGGGGAGGGGGCTCCCCGCGGAATGCGAGGCACCCCGTCGAACCTCGACCGAAGTTCCCCCCTCTCCCGGCGCAGTTTGCCGGGGGAGGGGCCCACCCGGGACATGCACGACGCCCGATCGAACCCCACGCGAAGTTCACCCCCTCTCCCGCGCAGTTTGCGGGGGAGGGGGCGGGGGGAGGGGGAACCAGCTATCGCGAGCGCGGGAAACGAGTTAGGATACGGGATGCACAACATTCACGGAAAACGCCCCGCGCGGGCGTCCTCGCTCTCCGTCCGCATCGGCGCCGGGCTGGCCGCCGCCGGGTGGGGGCTGCTGATCTGGATGTTCTGGCAGACGCTGCTGGTGGGCTTCACCTTTCAGATCGACCCGCGCCTGGCCATGGCGTGGACGGCCCTGGTGACGCTGATCTTCCTTCGCGTCTACGCGTGGGGCCCACGCGCGCGACGGATGCGCGCGCGGCTGCGGGTCCGCAGTCCGGGGCGCACCTGGAAGTGGCTGCTGGCCACGGTGCCGGCGATGATGGTGCTTCCGCACGCGCTGTGGGTGGCGCTGCTTTCGTTCGGGCTGGCGCGCGAGGCGCCCCTCCCGGACATGATCACCAAGTTCGCGGAACGGCCGTACGGCGAGCTGGCCTTCTGGATCCTGGCGCTCGCCGCCCTGCCCCTGGTGGAGGAGTTCGCGTTCCGCGGATGGATCCAGCGGCCGCTGGAACGCGTGATGGGTGCCGACGCGGCCATCCCCGCGTCGGCCCTGCTGTTCTCGCTGATGCACATGCAAGCCGACGCGTTCCCCGTGCGGCTGGCGGGCGGCCTGGTGCTGGGGTACGCCGTGTTCGCCAGCCGGTCGCTCTGGGCCGGGCTGGTGCTTCACGCGGCGTGGAACGCGGGCGTGCTCGCCATTACCCTGCTGGAGTGGCCGCCCGACCCCACCGGCAAGGGATGGGCGTGGGGCGGCCCGGCGGCAGCCATCACCCTGGTGGCGATGGTGTGGTGCGCCTGGTGTGTCAAGAAGATGCAGGACGACGCGGGGCGGCCGCCGCTTGGCCAACCGGCCGCGAGCGGCAGCCCCGTGGCGTCGTCGTGAGCCTCAGGCCAGGTGCTCGGGCCCGTACTCCTGCCGCAGCTCGTTGACCCACCCCGGCTGCGACAGCCCGCGGTCGACGAAGCCCCGGCCCACGCAGTCCAGCACGCACGCGGCAGTCTGCCCGCGCGACGCCTGCGGCAGGTCGTGAACGAGCACCGAGAGCGCCGCCGAGGCCACGTGCCGCTCTACCACGTGGTCCAGCTTGGCCGCGTACTGCACGTACCAGTTGCGCAGCCGTCGCACCGTGGGCGAGTACGGGGCGGTGCCCTGCAGGAACTTCTTGAGCCCGGTGGGGCTCATCCCGATCTCCCTCGCCACGCTGCGCAACGAGGTGTTCTCCACGCGCCCCGCGGCCGTCTCCCGCAGGTGCTTGATCGTGGCGCTTCGGGGATCACTGTTCGTCTGGTCCTTCATGTTCGACATTCCCTATCCTGGGTGGAACCACGAGTGCTGTCGGCGCCGTTCCTACCACCTATTCTAATACCGAACATTTCCCGAAGCAAGGGCCAGCAGGTGCCGTAAAGGTGCACACGGTGCACACTTAGCGCACATTCACAGGCCGGGGCACCAACCCCGGCCTCCCCTAAATACCCCCCGTACAATCGGTTCGGGCGGTGGCGGGTGCAGTGTGGACGGGCGTGAACTCCGATTTGTGGTCAGCTGTCTACTTTTGACCACGCGTGGCCGTTTACGTGCGTCATCATGGGCGCGGAAATCCGGATTCCCGTGCTCGGCATCCGCCGCCGGGACCGCGTGGACCGGGGATTCTACGCTGGAAACGTTCGTCCCGCATCCCTTTTTATCGCGCCGCGCCGGATGCGTCCATTTGTAACGATCCTGGCGGCGAGATGCGCCGCCGCACTCCCCGGCACGGAACCGGCGCCCATGCCGCGGGGTGAACCAGTAGCCGGCCGCGGCGTCGCGGCCCTCGTGACACTGACCGAACCCATGCGCGCCGAAGAAACGCCCGCGGCCCCCGCCGCCACCCCCGAACCAACGCCTCCAGGCGGGCGGCCCGCCCTGCGCGCCGTCGGCCCCGGCGAGCACGACGAGGCCGCGCCCGGGGCACCCTCGCGCGCCGTGAAGCCGCAGCCCGTTCCCCCGGGTGCGGAGCTGGAGCACCCCTCGCTCTACTTCAACCGCGAGCTGGGGCTGCTGGACTTCAACTGGCGGGTGCTGCACCAGGCGCGCGACGAACGCACGCCCCTGCTGGAGCGCGTGCGGTTCCTGGCCATCACCAGCGGCAACCTCGACGAGTTCTTCCAGAAGCGGGTGGGCGGGCTCAAGCGGCAGCTGATCGCCGGCGTGCAGACGCTCTCGCTGGACGGCCGCACCCCCGGCGAGCAGCTGGCCCTGGTGGCCGAGGCGGCGGCCGAGATGTACGCGGCCCTCGCCACGGCCTGGGACCACGAGCTGCGCCCGCGGCTGCGCGCCGAGGCCGACGTGGCCGTCTCCGACTGGGCCGAGCTGGACGCCGAGCAGCGCGCCGGGCTGACGCGGTACTTCCGCGACAACATCTACCCGGTGCTCACCCCGCTGGCGGTGGATCCGGGGCACCCCTTTCCTTTCATCTCCAATCTCAGCCTTTCCCTGGCGGTGCTGATGCGCCACGCGGCGCGCAACACCATGCACTTCGCCCGTCTGAAGGTGCCTACGACGCAGGGTCGCTGGGTGCCCGTGCCCAACTCCCCGCACAAGCACCACTTCGTCCCGGTCGAGCAGGTGGTGCAGGCCAACGTGGGCGCGCTGTTTCCAGGGATGGAGGTGGTAGCGGCCAGCGCCTTTCGCGTCACGCGCAACGCCGACGTCGACCGCGACGACGACGAGGCCGAAGACCTGCTGGCGCTGATTTCCGAGGAGCTGCGCGAGCGGCGGTTTGCGCCCGTGGTGCGGCTGGAGGTGGAGCGGGGAATGCCCGACGAGGTGCGCGAGCTGCTGATCCGCGAGCTGGAGCTGGAGCCGTCGGACGTGTACGAGGCCGCCGACATGCTCGACCACGCCGAGTGCATGCCGCTGGCGGAGCTGGACCTGCCGCAGTTCCGTTACGAGCCGTGGGAGCCGGTGGTCCCCGAGCCGCTGCAGCACGAGGGCGAGACGGAGGACGAGGCCAACGTCTTTTCCATCCTGCGCCGCGGCGACGTGCTGGTGCACCACCCGTACGAGTCGTTCAACGCCAGCGTGCAGCGGCTGGTGGAAGAGGCGGCCGACGACCCGCACGTGCTGGCCATCAAGATGACGCTGTACCGCACCGGGGTGAAGTCACCCGTGGTGCAGGCGCTGCTGCGCGCGGCCGAGCGGGGAAAGCAGGTGGCGGTGCTGGTGGAGGTGACGGCGCGCTTCGACGAGGCCAACAACATCGTCGGCGCGCAGATGATGGAAGACGTGGGCGTGCACGTTACCTACGGGCTGGTCGGGCTGAAGACGCACTCCAAGGTGACGCTGGTGGTGCGGCTGGAAGAGGGGCGGCCGCGCACGTACTGCCACGTGGGAACGGGCAACTACCACGCGAAGACCACCCGCGCCTACACCGACTTCGGGCTGCTGACGGCGAACTCGGAAATCGGCCGCGACCTGGTGAACTTCTTTCACTTCCTCACCGGCTACGCCCCCGACCAGCAGTACGACCGCCTGGTGGTGGCCCCGCGCGACATGCGGCGGGTGTTCGAGGAGCGCATCGACCGCGAGATCCGGGTGCAGGAGTCGGGCGGCACCGGGCGCATCATCGCCAAGCTCAACGCGCTGGACGACTTCGGGATGATCCGGGCGCTGTATCGTGCCTCGCAGGCGGGGGTGAGCATTGACCTGATCGTCCGCGGCCACTCGCGGCTGCGTCCTGGGCTGCCGGGCTACAGCGACAACATCCGGGTGGTGAGCATCCTGGGCCGCTTCCTGGAGCACGACCGCATCTACTATTTCGAGAACGGCGGCGACCCCGAGCTGTTCCTGGGGAGCGCCGACTGGCGGGGGCGCAACCTGAACGAGCGGGTGGAGACGATGGTCCCCGTGCTGGACCCGGCGCTCCGCGAGCGGATGGTCGAGGTGCTGCAACTGGCGCTGCGCGACAATCGGCTGGCGTGGGACCTGGATTCCGAAGGCCAGTACGTGCAGCGCCGCCCCGCGCCGGGCGAGGACGAGATCAACTACCAGGAGCTGCTAATGCGCGACGCGGTGGCCCGCAGCCGCGCCGCGGGCGGGCGGCCGTGGGAGCTTTCGGTGTGAGGGGAAGTGCGTGAGTGCGTGAGTGCGTGAGTGCGTGAGTGCGTGAGTGCGTGAGTGCGTGAGTGAGGCGGACCCGCGATGTCATCCCGATGGAGCGGCCAAGGGGCACCTGCCCAAACGACGAACTTCGCAGCGACTGAGGGATCTGCCACACACATCGCCTCATGCGCCGTCGCGTCCGCTGTGCCCGGGCCCTGAAGGGGACCAGGAACTGCCGCAACAACAGCGGAAAGCGTCGCAGACGGCCGGGAGGCTTTACTTGGACCCACGCCGCGTCTGCCGACGCGCGACGGCGCGCCCGCGAAGAGAACGGGTACCGCTCTCCGCGGCTGTGAGCGGCTCCACGCTGTGTGGCGGATCTCTCAGTCGCTGCGATCCCTGGTGTACAGGCAGGTTTTCCGGGGCGCTCCCCATCGGGATGACATCGGGTGGCTTCGGCAGGTGCGGTGGGCGTGTGGGGGAAGCCCCCGGGCGCCCATGCATCGGCGGAGCTCCGTTGTTTCGCACGCGTGAAGCTCCACCGCCGGGGGCACCTCTATCGTTTGCTGTTTATCCATGCCGTTAGCAGGCTTGCGCCCAGAACGAACGCGCTCTCCAATCGGCTGGAAACCCCATGCTCGCCGTTGGCACGGTCGGGTAGCGATCGACCAATTCCACGAGCCGCCTGCGCCAGCCGGCCCCGTGACCCGTGGCATCGAGAAGCGTTGCGAGCACCACGGCTCGCGCGTAGAACCGGTCCGTCGAGGGAAACTCGTTTCTCATCCGCTTGGCCGCCTTGGGCTGGTCGACCAGCATCTGAAAGTTCCACAGGCGGTTGTGGTGCGCGCACATGTTGCGCAGCATGTTCAGCGATCGGAACCATGAAACGAGGATCGACTCGTCGAAGCCGAACCGAATCGCGATCTGCTTTCGATGACCGAGCGCCAGTCGCGAAAAGAGGTGTGAAAGCTGCCCGTACGTGAGTGCCTCCATGATCGTCCATACAGGAGCGAGCGGAGGATCGTCGTACCGCTCCCGGTAGTGCTGAACGCCTAGATACCGAGCCTTTGCCGCAGCCTGGAAGAACTCCACGAAGTACTCGAGCTTTTCGAAGTTCTGAGGCTCCAGAAAAAAGTGCGGACCGTGCTGGACGGCGACCTGGTTTACGATGGCTGCCCGAAGCGCTACCTCGATCCGCTCAATCCCGTCCAGGCACAACAGCCGCAGCTCCCGGTCGAACTCGTACAACGAGAGCACATCGTCGAACCGGGCTCCCGCGACGAACGTCTTTGGTGGCCCGGGCGTCTGCAGCGGGCGCATGTATATAAGGAGCCGGTAGTACCCCACGTACTCCAGCGCGTGCAGTGCCTGGACGGGATCCGGGACGTGCAGCCCGCGGTTCTGAAGATGGGCTAGCAGGTCCGACGGTGAGAGGGCGGGCTTCAGGTAGGATCGCGCCATGACGAACCGCCGCGCTCTTGGGAAAAATAAAAAGCCCCCTGGTGCGCATTCGTGTTACCGAAGAGGCGTGGGGGCTATGATTGCCCTAAGTTTAGGCTGTTCAGAATGACACGTCAAGGCTCTTCGTTCAGCGCCGCTCAACAGGCTATCAGTTCCGCGGCATCAGGCCGATGATGTCCACGCCCGCGGCGCGGCTGGCATCGAAGGCGTGGATCACCTCGCCATACGAGAGCTGCTCGGAAGCCTTCACGTACAGCAGCTTGCGCGGACGGTTCGCGAACACCGCCTGCAGCTCCTCCGTCAGCCGCGCCCCGTTCAGCGGCCGCCGATTCAGCGCGTATCGTCCGCCCGGCTCCACCTCAAGCACCAGATTGTCGACCTGCGGCGGCCCCACCGGCCCGTCCGTCTTGGACGCGGGCACGTGAACCGAGAGCCCCCGCTGAAGGCTGGCCTGCACCACCATGAAGATGATCAGCAGCACCAGCAGCACGTCGATCATCGGCGTCATGTTGATCGAAGCCGTGAACCCGCCGCGCGTTCCTCCCGCAATCATCGCCATCGCGTCCTCCCGTGGTCTGCTGTTGAACAGGAAATTCAGAGATCCGCCGGCCGGGCTGCCGGAGGCGGATCGGTGATCAGGCCCAACGTACGGACCTCGTTGGCCCGCGCGGCGGCGACCGCATCGAGCACTCGGGCATACGGCGCATCCTGGTCCGCCCGGATGTTCACGATACGCCTCTCCGTACCGCGAACTCCCGCCAGCGCAATGCCCAGACGGGCCGACAAGTCTCGCGGCGCGATGCCGATGCCGCCTCCCGGCCCCGCCATCCAGATCATCCCGCTGCGCTCGATGCCGATCGTCACCCGGTTCTCGGGCAGCTCGTCGGCCGTTACGCTGGTCGCAAGGCGGTCGAAGTAGCAGGCTGTGGTGACGGGCACCGCCATGGCCGTGACGAGCATCACCATCACCAGGCCGATGAAGGGCGTGGCGTCGATGCCGGTGTGCGGCTCGCGGATGCGGGCGACGATGTCCCAGCCCATTGCGGCCTCCTTGTCAGGGGGTTCAGATGGGAAACGCCGCGAGGGCTGCGGATTCTGACATCGCCCGGTTCTTGCGGCGGAGGCGCCGCGCCCGTGACCCCTTCCCGAGCCACCCGTCTGCCCTGATGACCCAGCTCGCGACCACGCTCGGCGCCCTGCGCGCCTCCGGTTACCAGACCCGCTCCGTGAAAGCGGAGATGCGCGAAAACCTGATCGCCCGGCTCAAGGACGGGCACACCATGTTTCCCGGAATCGTGGGCTACGACGACACCGTGGTCCCCTCGCTGGCCAACGCCGTCCTGGCGCGGCACAACTTCATCCTGCTGGGGCTGCGCGGGCAGGCCAAGAGCCGCATCCTGCGCCAGCTGGCCACCCTGCTGGATCCCGAGATTCCCGTCCTGGCCGGCTCGGAGGTGAACGACGACCCGTTCGCCCCCATCAGCAAGTACGGCCGCGAGCTGCTTCGCGACGCGGGCGACGACGCGCCCATCGAGTGGATCGGGCCGGACCGGCGCTACGTGGAAAAGCTGGCCACGCCCGACGTGACCGTGGCCGACCTGATCGGCGACATGGACCCCATCCGCGCGGCGCGGGGCGGCCACCTGCTCAGCGACGAGCTGACCATCAACTTTGGGCTGCTGCCGCGCGCCAACCGCGGCATCTTCGCCATCAACGAGCTACCGGACCTGTCGGGCAAGGTGCAGGTGGGGCTGTTCAACGTGCTGCAGGAAGGCGACATCCAGATCAAGGGATTTCCCGTGAGGATGCCGCTGGACGTGATGCTGGTGTTCAGCGCCAACCCCGAAGACTACACGGCGCGCGGCAAGATCATCACGCCGCTCAAGGACCGCATCGGTTCCGAGATCCTCACGCACTATCCCCGTACGACGGAAGAGGGGATGGAGATCACGCGGCAGGAGGCCTACCTGTCGCGCGATGGCGGGTCGATGGAGGTGAGCATTCCCCCGTTCGTTGCCGAGCTGGTGGAGCGCGTGGCGTTCCTGGCGCGCGACGACAAGCGCATCGACCGGCGCAGCGGCGTGTCGCAGCGCATGCCCATCAGCGTGATGGAAACGGCCGTCAGCAACGCCGAGCGGCGCGCGGTGATCGCGGGCGAGCCGCGCATCCTACCCCGCATCGCCGACGTGTACGCGGCCATGCCCTCCATCACCGGCAAGATGGAGCTGGAGTACGAGGGCGAGCTGCAGGGCGCCCAGGCCATCGCGCGCGACCTGATCGCCGCGGCGGCCCGCGACGTGTTCGACGGCATGTGGGACGTGTCGATGCTGGACGAGGTGATCGAGCACTTCGACAAGGGCGGCGTGCTGCAGATCAGCGACGGCGCCTCGGCCGATGCGTGCCTGGCGGGGCTGGCGGCGGTCAACGGGCTGAACGAGGCGCTGGAGGGTGCGGGGCTCAGCAACCCGGCGGACCCGGCGATGACCGTAGCCGCGGCCGAGCTGCTGCTGGAGGGGCTGGCGGCGCACCGAAAGATCAGCCGCGCCGAGAGCGGCGCCTACGGCCGCGCCAAGCCCGAGCGCCCCAAGGGCAAGGGCGCGGGGGGCTTCAAGTTCGGCGATGACATGTTCAGCTGAGTTGAACTGTACCTGACGTGTCCCGCTCCGGCTCCTGAGCCGGTCCCGCAGCACGCACATCCAGGCCGCATCCGCGCTTTCAGCGGGTGCGGCCTGGTTCGTTCGCAGCCTCTCGCATCATCCTCAATCCTTTCTTTCACAACAACTTGGATCGTATCCACGAGCGTGATAACGCCTCGCTACCAGCAACCCTGAAACCACGAACACCCTTGCTCCCGTAACCACCCGGAGTGCGGATGCGCCGTTTCAAGATCACACTTGAACGATGTTGAACGCGTTCGGATGGTTTGGGTAGTTCGACCCATTCGCGTACCGGTTGTGAGATGCAGATTGTTCTCCGTGCCAACGAGCCCGCATCACCGCGGCGCCGGCCGGCCTTGAAGGACCGCGACAATCCCTGGGAGAATCCGACCCATGTTCGACATAGAGATGAAGACGGCTGGTCGCGCGCCGGCCGCGCAGCCGCAGGTGACGGACACGAAGTTCTTCTGCACGGTGACGCCGTTCTACCAGCCGATCGTGAGCGCCGACGGGTTTGGCGTGATCGGGTATGAGGCCCTTGCCCGCGGCCCGCTGGATTCGCCGCTGCACTCGGCGCGGACGCTGTTCGCCACGGCGAGCGGGCTGGGCGAGATGGCCGCCCTGGAGCGGGTGTGCTGGACGGCGGCGCTGCTGAACGCCACGCGCCTGGGGCTGTGGCGCCGCCCGGACACCCTGCTGTTCCTGAACCTGTCGGCGGAGCGCATTCGCGAGCCCGAGTTCCTGGAGTTCGCCAAGCGCGTGGTGGCCGAGACGGGCGTGCCGGTGAACCGCCTGGTGCTGGAGGTGACGGAAGAGTCGCGGATGCGCTCGGACCTGGGGTTCCTGCGCGCGCTGATGCGGTACCGCGAGATGGGCTTTCAGATCGCCCTGGACGACGTGGGCACCGGCTACTCGGACCTGCGCGTGCTGGCCGAGGTGAAGCCCGACTTTCTGAAGATCGCCCTGGAGCTGGTGCGGAGCGTTCACGTGCACACCGGCCGCCGCCAGGTGGTGCACTCGCTGGTGATGCTGGGCCACGCCATGGGCAGCACGGTGATTGTGGAAGGCGTGGAGACGGCGGAGGAGCTGGCCGCCGTGCGTGCCTTGGGCGCGGACTGCGTGCAGGGGTACCTGATGGCCAAGCCGGCCGCGGGGCTGCCGGTGGTGGTGCTTCCCGACACGCTGGCGGTAGCGCCGCGACTGTGCCGCGCGGCCTGATTTTCCCTGATCGATGCGCCGGTCCGCCGGCGCTGGACCTATAGATCGCGAGGAACCGATGACCAGGAAGAACGCGGCTCTCCAGGCCGCACACGAGGTCGCGGCGCGCATCCGGCGCGAGCGGCAGGGGTGGGACGAGGGTGCGGACGTGGTGTGGCTGACGCCAGACGGAAAGCCGCCCCGGCAGATGGCGGTGCACATCCGCGAGCGGCGCTGAACGGCGGTCTCACATGGGGGGCACGGAGCGCACGGAGGGCCGGGGAGGGTTCCTCCCGATCCTCCGTGTCTTCCGTGTGAGACCGCGTTTTGCGGAACAATCCTCGCAAGCGGCGAGTCTAACCGCCGCACCCCATCGCGCCATCAACGCAGTTTCGCGGGATCGATCGTCCAATGCCCTACACAACGCTTCTCAAGCCCGTGGCCGCGCTGGCCGCGTGCGTCGGCGCGCTGGCCGCGCAGCTGGGCCCCTCGCCTTCGCGGGCGCAGCAGCCCACCGTGCTCCCCGCCAACTACGTCAACGCGCCGACGGCGGCGAAGGCGCAGGAGCCGGTGATCCCCGGGCTGGAGGTGCTGCTGCGTGATTCGCTGCACCTGGTGCGGGGCAAGCGCGTGGGGCTGATCACTAACCACACGGCCGTCACCCGCGACGGGCGCAGCGCCATCGACGCCCTCCACCGCCATCCCGATGTACGGCTGGTGGCGCTGTTCGGGCCGGAGCACGGGCTGCGCGGCAACGTGGACGGGGGAGAGCGCATCGGCACGTCGCGCGATTCGCGGACGGGGCTGCCGGTGTTCTCGCTGTATGGATCGACCGAGCGGCCCACGGCCGCCATGCTGCGCGGTATCGACGTGCTGCTCTTCGACATGCAGGACATCGGCGCGCGGCCGTACACGTACATCTGGACGATGGCGATGGCGATGGAAGAGGCCGCGCGCCACGGCATTCCGTTCGTCGTGCTGGACCGGCCCAATCCCGTCACGTCCCGCGCGGAAGGGCCGCTGATGCAGTACGAGATGCGCAGCCGCGGCCCGCTGATCACCGGCTACTATCCCGTCCCCCTGCGCCACGGAATGACGACCGGCGAGGTGGCCCGGTACGTCAACGGCGAGTACCGCATCGGCGCCAAGCTGAGCGTGGTGCCGGTGCAGGGGTGGCGCGGCGACGCGTGGTTCGACGAAACGGGGCTGCCGTGGATCAACCCGTCGCCTAACATCCGCACCCTGGACGCGGCGCTGGCGTTCAGCGGGCTGGTGATGCTGGAGACCACCAACCTGTCCGTGGGCCGGGGAACGCCCACGCCGTTCAGCTACGTGGGCGCGCCGTACATCAACAACACCGAGCTCCTGCGCCGCGTTCGTGCGTACGACCTGCCGGGGGTGGAGTTCGAGCTGGCGGAGTTCACGCCGCGCGGACGGGACTGGATGCAGCACCGCGACCGCCTCTGCCGCGGCGTGCGCCTGCGCATCACCGACCGCGAGCAGTTCAAGCCGGTGCTGACCGCGCTGGTGTTCCTGGTGGAGATCCACCGCATGCACCCGCAGAACCTGGGGATGGGGCCCATGCTGCAGATGCTGGGAAGCCGCTGGGCGCCCGAGGCCGTACGCCGCCACGACGACCCGCGCGACATCTACCGCCGCTGGGAAGCCGAAAACGCGGAATGGAACCGCGTGCGCGAGAAGTACCGGCTGTACCCGGCGGAGTAAGGCGTCCTCGGCGCCCGGCATGCCCCCGAAGCCTGCCGGAGCGCGCCTGTCATCCCGACGGAGCGGCCACGCCGAACCTGCCCGTGCGCCGCTGATGGCAGCGACCGAGGGATCCGCCACACATTGACCGAAGCGCACCGACAGCCGCGGCGTGCACCCCACACCTGCCGAAAGCGCGATCGAATTCTCCCCTCTCCGCATGCGCAGCATGCGGGGAGGGGTCGGGGGAGGGGCCACCCAGGGGACTGCGCCGGCCTCTCCAAACCACACAACACCTCGCCCGCAATCCCGACCTGAACACCGCACCTCGGGGCACGCGCCGAGGCTCTGCGTGGGTGCACGCTGCCGCGCCCGGGCTGTTACGTGCCCCATGCAAGATCCTTCGGCCCGCGAGGGATGTGCTGCGGGCTAGTTCGCTGCGCTTGGGCCTCTGGATGACAGGCTGTGGTGTTCGCGGGGGGGACGGCGCCGGACACGCCCAACCACACCAAACCTCGCCGACGTCCCCGACCTGAACACCCGCACGTCGGGGCACGCACCGAGGCCTCTGCTTCGTGACCGCTGCCGCGCCCGGGCTGTTGCGCGCCCCATGCAAGATCCTTCGGCCCGCGAGGGATGTGCTGCGGGCTAGTTTGGTGCGCTTGGGCCTCTGGATGACAGGCTGTGGTGTTGCGAGGGGTTATGGTGACGCACCGGGCTGGCTCCCTTCCCCCGCGCAGTTTGCGGGGGAAGGGCTGGGGATGGGGGGCGCCCGCCGCATGCGCCACCGCCCATCGAACCACCCCGCCCCCTCGGAAGCACCCTACCACTCCCGCCGCCGACCCAGCACCCGTTCCCCCTCCAGCGCCGCCTCCAGCCCCCAGCGCGCGCCCGTGGCCCGCTGAACGTCGCGGACGCGATACAGCACCTGGATGTACGCCACGTCCTCGGGCGTCGGCTCGTCCGCGCGCATCTGGGGGCAGCGGAGGACGTCGGCGGCCACGGACCTCCACTCGCAGGTGTGCCCGGCCCCCAGCGCGTGAAGCAGCTCGTGGCCCACCAGTTGCCAGCCCGGCCCGTCCGTCAGCGGCCCCGCGCGCTGAAGCCTCATCGTTCCATACTCCACCACGCCACCCTGGCTGAGCACCGTCGTCAGCGCAGCGGCCTTTACGTCGCGGTCCACCAGCACCAGCACCACGTCGTTGGGGTCACGCTCGTCGTCCTCGGGCTGCACGTCGGCGTAGCGCGCGGGACGAAACAGGTCCTGGCCAAACGTATCTTCCACCCCCTGCGTGATTCGCCAGAATGTCACCGAGTCCGGCGCGGCTCCGCGCGGCAGCGAGTACTCGCGATCGAACGCGATCCGCAGCGGAAACGACGACGACCGCCAGCTCTGGAACCACATCGGTGCGCTGGACCCATACACCCGCAGCCAGAACGAGCCGCACCCCCGGCACATGGCCGTCCGCGCACGGACGGGGCTGATGTCCACCTCGCGGCCCGCGTAGCTCCCCGCCGGAATCCGCCAGCGGCGCGGAACCAGGATGATGCACTGCTCCCGGCGCGCCGAATCGGCCCGGAACCGCACCAGCGCCGGATGATGGGTGCGCGCCGCCACGTCGGCCGCGTCCACCATCAGGTCGACGGAATCGCCCCCCGCCGCGCCGACCGGCACCTCGAAGCGCCCGGTGGAATCCACCGCCGCCGAGTCCACCCGCGGCAGCGTGTCACCCGCCGCACGCCACCGCACGAACGCACGCATCTCCGGGCGCGGCAGCGTGTCGGGCGAAATCACGCGCCCGCGCACCACCGTCTGCCCCGCCGCGGGTACGGCGGCGAGCAGCAGGGCGAGCGCGGCGGCGATTCGGATGAGCGAGGGTCTGGACATCGGCGGTAGACGGGGCATGTTCCTCCTGCTTGTTCATCCGCATGCCCCGTTCCCCTTCGCCTCAGCCGTTGGACCATCATGGGATTCATTGTCACCATCGCGATCGTGCTGATCATCGTCGGGATCATCAAGGCGCTCGACAGCAGTACGCCCGTCCACCCGCGCCGCCGGGTGCGCGCCCTGAAGGCCGCGCGTTCGGCTCCGGCTGGGAGCACCTCGACCTATCCCGACACCTCGAATTCCTTCTCGGCGGCGATGGCGTCCCATGGCGAATCGACCATGGACCACCAGCCGCTGGACGACCACACGCGGAACACCGATTCCAGCACTTCGTGGGCTGCAGGCACCAACGACTGCGCGCCCGCCGATTCCGGGTCGTGGGACAGCGGTGGAGACAGCGGCGGGGATTTCGACAGTGGCGGGTGCGATTCTGGCAGCTCTGACTGAAGACGCTGCTCATTTCCGCGATCCACCCGAAACGAATCGATGATGCGCATCCGCCTGACCTCGTTCCTGCTCCTCCTCGCCGCGCCCGCCGTGGCGCAGGACGGCAATCCGCCCTCGCTCTCCACGTTCAGCATCGTGGCGTGCGATCCCGTGAACGGCTTCCTGGGCGTGGCCGTGCAGTCGCGCGTGGTGGGCGCGGGATCCATCGTTCCCGCGGCGGAGGCCGACGCGGGCGCCATCGCCACGCAGGCCAACGCGAACGTTTCCTACAAGCGGCGCGGGCTGGAGATGCTGCGCGCCGGGCGATCGCCCGAAGAGGTGCGCGCGGAGTTCGTGCGGACGGACCCGGGCATCGCGCGGCGGCAGTTCGCGGTGATGGACAAGCAGTGCCGCGTGGCCCCGTTCACCGGCGACAGCGCGCAGGCGTGGGCCGGCCACCGCAGCGGCCCCAACTTCAGCGTGCAGGGCAACATCCTCACGGGGCCGGAGGTGGTGGACTCGATGGCCTCGGCGTTCCGGGCGGCGGAGGCGGCGGGGCGCCCCTTCGGCGAGCGGCTGCTGGCGGCGCTCAAGGCGGGGCAGGCGGCGGGCGGCGACCGGCGCGGACGGCAGGGCGCGGGAATGCTGATCGTAAAGGCGGGCGCGGGCTACGGCGGGGGCGACGACGTGTATGCGGACCTGCACGTGGAAGATGCGCCCGAGCCCATCCTGGAGCTGGAGCGCGTGTACAACGTGTGGATGACGCTCTTTCACCCCGACGACCACTTCCTCCCCAACGGCTCGCAGTCGGTCAGCGCGCCCGGCGGCCCGCACATCTGCGCGCTGCGCAACCTGCTGGCGCGCGCGGGCCACGGCACGCCGACGGAGGCGCAGTTCTGCGCCTTCGACGAAGAGGTGATCCCCGCGCTCAAGGCCTTCCAGCGCGTGCAGAACCTGCCGGTGCGCGCCGCCCTGACGCCCGAAACCGCCGCGCGCCTTCGCCAGGTGACGAGCGCACGACCGTAGAAGAAAGCCTCACACGGAGGGCACGGGGTACACGGAGGAAAAAAGGAGGAACGGAAGAGGATGTAATCTCCTCCCCATCCTCCTCCGTGACCTCCGTGCCCTCCGTGTGAGATGGCAGTTCATCAGTGCGGCCCCACGTTTGCGCAACGTGGGGCCGCTTTGTATCACGTGATGAGCCTGGAACGGCGAGGGGGCGGATGGTGATCGGCAAACTGCTGCGGCGAAACAGCATCCTGGGCGAGCGCGAGGCCGAGCTGCGCGCGCGCGAACGCGAGCTGCTGGACCGGCTGGCCAAGGCGCTCGACCGCTTCGGCACGGACGTGGACCCGGAAGACCGCAAGCACTTCGAGCAGGCGCGAGAGCAGCTTTCGGGGCTGTTCCTGCTGGTGATCGCCGGCGAGTTCAACAGCGGCAAGAGCAGCTTCATCAACGCGCTGATCGGCGAGCGGGTGCTGCCCGAGGGCGTTACCCCCACCACCGACCGCATCAACATCCTGCGTTGGGGCGACACGGTAGAGGAAGAGCTGATCGAGGCCTACCTGCTGGAGCGCACCCACCCCGCGCCCCTGCTGCGCGACATCAACATCGTCGACACGCCGGGCACCAACGCCGTCCTGCGCGAGCACGAGGAGCTTACGCGCGACTTCGTTCCCCGGTCGGACCTGGTGCTGTTCGTCACCTCCGCAGACCGGCCGTTCACCGAGAGCGAGCGCACCTTCCTGGAGCAGATCCGGGCCTGGGGCAAGAAGATCGTCTTCATCGTCAACAAGATCGACATCCTGGGTGCAGAGAGCGACCGGGGCGAGGTGCTGCGCTTCGTGCGCGACAACGGCACGTCGCTGCTGGGCGAAGAGCCGCTCGTCTTTCCCGTGTCGGCAAAGATGGCCATGCAGGCGCGCCAGGGCGGTGACGAGACGGCGTACGCGGCCAGCGGGTTTCCCGCCGTCGACGACTTCCTGCTCAACACGTTGGACCAGCAGGAGCGCATTCGCCTGAAGCTGCTGAACCCGCTGAACGTGGGGCTGAAGCTGGCCTCCAAGTACAAGGAAACGGCATTCGAGCGATTGAAGCTGCTGTCGGAAGACGTGGCGACGCTGCAGAACATCGACGCGCAGCTGGGCGCCTTTCACCAGGAGATGCTGCGCGACTACGGGCCGCGGCTGGGCCGGCTGGATGCGCTGCTGAGCGAGATGGAGGTACGCGGGCTGAACTTCTTCGATGCCACCATCCGCATCACCAAGGTGCGCGAGCTGATGCGCAGCGACACCGTCCGCGTGGACTTCGAGCGCCAGGTGATCGCCGACACCCCCAAGCTGATCGACGAGGAGGTAGACCGCATCATCGACTGGATCGTGGAGCGCAACCTGAAGCTGTGGCAGGACATCGGCGCCTACATCGAGCGCCGGCAGATCAACCGCCACCGCGAGGGGATGATCGGCGAGGTGGGGCGCGGCTTCAGCTACAACCGGCAGGCGCTGCTGGGGTCTATCGGCAGCACGGCGCGCGAGGCCGTCTCCAGCTACAACCGCGACGCCGAGGCCCGCAAGCTGGCGGAAGAGGTCCGCGGCGGGGCGGGGACGACGATGATCGCGGGTGTGGGCGCCATCGGCCTGGGCACGCTGGTGGCCACGGTGATCACCGGCGCGGCGGCCGACCTCACGGGCATCCTGATGGCCACGGCGCTGGCGGTGACGGGGCTGTACATCCTTCCCGCGCGGCGGCGGCAGGCCAAGGAGGAGTTCAGCAAGAAGGTGGCGGACCTGCGCACCAAGCTGGACGACTCGCTGACGCGGCAGGTGCACGCGGCCATCAGCGACAGCCAGGAAAAGGTGAACGAGTCCATCGCCCCGTACCGCCGGTTCGTGGAGGTGCAGCAGCAGCAGCTGAACGAGGCCCGCGGCGAGCTCGTCGTCGCCGAGGATGCGCTGATGCGGCTGCGGACGGAGATCGGGGGAAAGTAAGTGCGGGAGTGCGGGAGTGCGGGAGTGCGGTGAGTGCGCCAAGGGCCTGGCATCCTGAGGCCCAGGCGCACGGCACCGGCCCGTAGCACATCCCTCGCGGGCCGAAGGATCTAGCCGCAGATGCGTACAACTCCGGGCTCGGCAGCGGTCACGGAGCCTGGGGACTCGGATGCCCGGCGGGGGCTCGGACACCGGTGTGGGACCGCTTTCACCACGAGCAGAGGCCTCGGCCCTGCTGGGGCGACTAAAGTCGCGGCAACAAGGGCCCGAAGTCCGCCTTCGCGGACTGCTCCTGCCGTTCGAGTGTACGGAAGCCAGCGGAAGCGCGATCGAATTCTCCCCTCTCCCGCTTGCGGGAGAGGGGCCGGGGGAGAGGGCAGCCGAGGTATGCGCCGGCCGTGTTCGAACCGCCCCGGGCCCGCGGCCTCTGCACTGATGCCCGCTACCGCGCCCCGGCTGATTCGTGTCCGCGGCTAGATCCTTCGGTGCGCGAGGTCTGGCGTACGGGATGGCACGGTGCGCCTGGGCCTCAGGATGACAGGGCCGCGGTGCACGCCGGGAGTGTGGATTCGCTCCCATGCCCGATCCCCTCTTCCCCCGGCGGCGGGGAAGAGGGGATCGGTTTTTCGTCCGCGGTCCAGTTCGCGACCGGCGATCAGCGCGTGGTCACGGCGAGCTTGGCGTCGGTCACCCGCGCGGCTTCCCGCGTCGGGGCGAACCGCACGACCACCGATACGCTGTCGCGCACCGCGGGTTCGCCGCCCTGGGCCATCACCACGAACGACACCGTGTCGGGGCTGGACGGCGCCGGCCCGCCCAGGCGCCAGATGGTCACCGACGCCCTGCCTTGGGCATCGGTGAGGTCAGAGGTGAACTGGTACGGCAGCGAGGGCGGGGCCTCGCGAACCGTTACCTCCACCCCGGCGGCCGGCTGGCCCGTCGGGGCGAGTACGATGGCATCGACGCGAGCGTGCGCCGATGCCCCGGGTGCCCCTACGGGCGAATCGCACCCCCCGAGGACGGCGGCAAGCGCCGCCAGCGAGGCCGCGTGCATATGTCTGGCCGTCATCGTAAATCGTTGTGTCAAGAGCAGTTGATCGTAGCGCTGGAGCGGGACGGGGATACCCGGTACGGTGGCCGGCGTTCCTTCCGCACCGGTACGCGCAATCGGCGTGACCCGCGGAGGCGCTGACGCGGCTCCGGACGGAGATCGAGGGAAAGTGAGTGCGGGAGTACGTTGAGTATGTGATCTGGCCTGAACGATCTCTCACCTGCGGCCGGCAGCCGTCACCAAGACGCGAGCCGCGCTTACCCGAACACTCGAGTTCTTGACAATACTCAAGCCGGTGATAGTATCGTACGATTGAGTATCGTCAGCGAGAGTATCCGGGAGCACCGATGGACACCACATCCAGCCGGCCTCACATTGAAACGTTCTTCGAGTCGGGGGCGGCCCGCAGCACGCTGGGGCTGGTGTACGGCCGTCGGCGGATCGGAAAGTCTACGCTGCTCGAAGCGGTGACGAGGGAGCGCGGAGGGTTTTACTGGGAGGCGACCCGGGGCGAATCGGCCGTTCACCTCGCTCGCCTGGGCGAAGCGCTGGGCGCGCACCTTGGAGTGGGGCGCCTGTCCCTGGGAAGCTGGGAAGAAGCGTTCGCGCAGTTGATCCAGCTCGGGGCGAGCCGCCCGACGCCCGTGGTGCTGGACGAGTTCGGCTATCTGCTCGAAGCTGACCAGGCAGTGGACTCCACCATCGCGGCGGTCCTTGGCCCCGGTGGCCGCCGAGCCCATCCCGGACAAGCGCGGATCGTGTTGTGCGGCTCCGCGATCGCCATGATGCGCTCGCTGACCACCGGCGAGGCTCCCCTGCGCGGCCGGGCCGGCATGGAGCTGGTCATGCAGCCGTTCGACTACCGCGAGGCCGCGAAGCACCTTCCCTCACCCAGCCTGGAACTCGCCGCCCGCGTCTATGCCGTCATCGGCGGCGTGATCGGCTACGCGACGGACATGGTGGATCACGACCTGCCGAGCCGCGCGGACGACTTCGACCGCTGGGTGGCCGCCCGCGTCCTTTCCCCTGCCGCCACGCTCAACCACGAAGCGACCACGCTCCTCGCGGAGGATCCCACGTTGTCGGCGGCGAGCCCGGCGATGCACCACAGCATCCTGGGGGCGATCGCGAACGGGGCGGTGACGGCCGGAACCATCGCCAACCAGCTGCGCCGAAGCGTATCGAACATCGACCCGCCGCTGAAGCGCCTGATCGCCGCGGGGTTCGTGGTCCGGCACTCCGATCCCATCCGTGAGCAGCGGCCGACATACGCACTCGCCGATTCCTTCCTGCAGTTCCACTACGCGATCCTGGAGCCCCACGCTTCGCTGCTGCGCGATCGGGATCCAAGTTCCACGTGGGAGCGGAGGCTCTCCGCGCAGTTCGACGCGCGCGTCCGGGGCCCCGTGTTCGAGGAGCAGGCGCGCGCGTGGGTGCGTCGCTACGCGGACCCCGAGACGCTGGGCGGCGCTCCCGACATCGTCGGCCCTTCATCCGCGATCATCGACGGAAAGGATTGCCAACTGGACGTGGTGGTGGCGTCGGACGAAGGAGCATCCGGTGCTTCGGAGCGGCAGGTGCTGGCCATCGGCGAGGCAAAGGCGGGCGAAACGATCGGAATCGGGCACCTGCGGCGCCTGGAGAAAGCGCGCGCGGCACTGGGGGCGCGTGCCGCACAGGCCAAGGTGCTGCTCTTTGGCCCTGCGTTCACACCCGAGATCGACGCGGCCGCCGCCTCGCGCCCCGACGTGGAACTCGTGGACCTCGACCGCCTTTACCACGGCTCGTAGGTGACATCCTCCCGTGCCCCCGCGGCCATCCTGTTCGACCTGGATGGCACGCTGATCGACACGTATCACCTGTACCTGGAGTGCTACCGCCGCGCGCTGGAGCCGCACCTGGGCTACGCGCCCACGGACAAGGAGATCATCGGGCGAAATCCCGTCTCCGAGCGGCGCTTCCTGGTGGACTGGCTCGGCGAGAAGCGCGGAGAGGCCTGCCACGCGGAGATGCGGGAGCTGTACGGCGAGATGTACTACCTGAAGGGCGAGGGCACCTACGACGGCGTTGTCGAGATGCTGTCTGCCCTGAAATCCGCAGGGTACCCGATGGGGATCGTCACCGGAAAGGGGCGCGAGGCGTGGCACGTCACGCACATCTACTCCGACCTGAGCTACTTCGACGTGGTGGTCACCGACGACGACGTGCACGCGCCCAAGCCCGACCCGTCCGGCCTGCTCGCGGCCGCCGCGGCGCTGGGTGTAGAGCCGGCTGACACGATCTACATCGGCGATTCCACCAGCGACTTGAAGGCCGGGCGCAACGCGGGGATGAGGATCGGCGCGGCGCTGTGGCCCAAGACCGCGCCGGGGGAGAAGGATACCTTTCTGCACGCCATCGAGGCGATGACGCCCGACTGGACCTTCGAGCACCCGTCCGACATCACCCGCGCGTTCGCCATGTGGTGCTGATGCTGGGTCGCGATAGAGGCCGGGCGCACGCGGGCGCGAAAACAGTTGACGATGTGCGCAACTTCTGCTTGCTTCCAATCGCGTCCCATCGCCGACGCTCACCTTCGCGCCAGGTTCTGCCCGTGAGAATCAGCATCGCCGCAGCCGCGCTGTCCATTGCGTTCGCGCACCCGGCTCGCGCGCAGCAGCCAGCACCGGTGCCGGCCGCGCCCGCCGCCGACTCGCAGGGCGTCCGGAACCCGCGGCCACCGGCGGGAACCCTTGGCCTGGCACTTCGCATCTTCCCCAACGCGCGGCCGTTCGTGGCCTCCGTGACCCCGAAGTCCCCGGCGGCCGCGGCAGGGTTCATGGTGGACGACGTGGTGCTCTCCATTGACGGACGCGACAGCCTGGAGCGTCCCCTGTTTCCGGGGCTGGCGCCGGGGCGCGCGTACACCGTCCGCGTGAAGCGGGGCGACGAGGAGCGCGAACTGCGGATCGTCGCCGCGGCGCCTCCCGCCGCGCCGTAAGCGTCATCCGGCGACGGACGTTCCCGGGAACGTTCCTTGCGCCGCCTTCCATGCGACGGCGAAGGTTGCCGGAAGTGATTGAACCCGCCTGGCCGTTCTTACCCGCGCCGGGCACCTACGACAACGGCAAACCCGTCGAAAGGCGGGGACGCAAAGCCACGAGGCTACCGCCGCGCTCTCCTGCGGCCATGCCGGTCGGGTTACCGAACAGGTGCTGCCATGCGCACTCCTCCGTCCGTACTCGATGCGGCCTCCGGGCCCGGCGCCGAGACCCTGCGCCGCCTGGCCGCGAACGCCGTCGCCCGGCTGAACCTGGGCGCCGCCGCCGTGCTGCTGGAAGGCGCCGGCCATCCTCCCGTGCACGCATCCGGCGCCCCGGAGCACCAGCAGGCGCTGCTGGCCGCCATCCTTCACCTGGGTCCGCCGCTGCGCGACGCCCGGAACGCGGGCGAATCCCGCACCTTCCGCGCACTCTCGACCGGCGATCCATCGCTCGTTTTTGGGCCCTCGCTCGCCCTCGTTCCGCTGCCCAACCCCGGCGAGGCGCCCGCCGGCTCGCTGGTGGCCCTCAACGTTCGGCCCTGGTCCGCGAGCGAGGTCGCCGCGCTGGAATGCATGGCCGCCGCGGCCATGGCCGAGGTCCGCGCGCAGGCCGCGGACGAGTCGCTGCGCGCGGCGCAGGCCCGGCTGGAGCTGCTGGAACGAGCGCTGGCGGCGGTGGATCGTGGGCTGACCATCACCGACGAGACGGGGGCCATCGTCTTCTCCAACCCCGCCGAGGCCCAGATGCATGGCTACCGGCTGGACGAGATGTACGGCCTTCCCGCCCGCGCGCTGGCCCCGCCCGAGCTGTGGAGCGCGCAGGGCGGCGTGCCCGCGCGCCCCGTGCGCCGCTGGGTGCGCGAGCGGGTGAACGTGCGGCGCGACGGCACCCGCTTTCCCGTGCGCCTGTGGTCGGACGTCGTCGCCGCCGACGACGAGCGGCCGATGGGGCTGGTGACGTGGTGCGAGGACCTGAGCGGGCGCGAGGAGTCGTCCGTCCCGGCCGGCGACGTGGACCGCGACGCGCTGACGCGCCTGCCCGACCGCGCCGCCTTCCTGCGCGCGCTGCAGCAGGCGTGCGAGGCCAAGGGCCAGCACGGAGCCGAGTTCGCGGTGCTGTTCGTGGACCTTGATCGCTTCAAGACGGTGAACGACCGCCTGGGCCACGCGGCGGGCGACGCGCTGCTGGCCGTGGTGGGCGAGCGCCTGGCCGCGTCCATCCGGCCCAGCGACATGGTGGCGCGCATTGGCGGCGACGAGTTCGCCGCGCTGCTGCACGGGGTGGAGCGCGAGCAGGACGCCCTCGCCGTCGTCCAGCGCATCCAGCGGCTGCTTGCCGTGCCCGCCACCATCGAAGGCGTGGAGATGTGCTGCTCGGCCAGCATCGGCGTGGCGCTGGGCGCGTGCGCGGAGACGCCGGAGGGGGTGCTGGCCATGGCCGACCGCGCCATGTACCGCGCCAAGACGCTGGGCGCCGGGCATCACGGCTTTTCCGAGCCGGGGGTGATGGCGCACGAAGAGGCCCTGCTGGAGGTGGAGAAGCAGCTTCAGCGCGCCATCGACCGCGACGAGCTGACGCTTCACTTTCAGCCCATCGTCTGCCTGGCCGACGGGGGGGTGGAAGGGCTGGAGGCGCTGGTGCGGTGGAACCACCCGGAGCGCGGGCTGCTGGGGCCGCAGGCGTTCCTTCCCGTGGCGGAAGAAACGGGGAAGATCGTGGACCTGGACCGCTGGGTGCTGGCGGCGGCGGCGCGGCAGCTGAAGGCGTGGACGGACCATCCCCTGCTGGGCGGCTTGCCCGTGAGCATCAACTTCTCCGGCCGGCACGTGGTGCATCCGCGCGCCGTGCAGGACGTTACCGACGCGCTGGCCCGCTTCGGGGTAGATGCGCGCCGGCTGATGATCGAGGTGACCGAGACCTCGTTCATGGAAGACTTCCAGACCGCCGCGTCCGTGCTGGCCACGCTGCGCGAGCTGGGCGTACGGATCTGCCTGGATGACTTCGGCACCGGCTACTCGTCCCTCGCCTACCTGCGCCAGTTCGGCTTCGACCGGCTGAAGATCGACCGCTCGTTCGTGCAGCGCATCGGCGAGAGCGCGGCGGACCAGGCCATCGTGCGCAGCATCGTGGGGCTGGCCGACGCGCTGGAACTGGCCGTGACGGCGGAGGGGGTGGAGACCGCCGCGCAGCAGGAAGCCGTGCACCGGCTGGGATGCCGCCACGCGCAGGGCTTCCTCTTCGCCCGTCCCATGCCCGTCGATGCGCTGGAGGGGTGGCTGGCGGCGCCGCGCTGAGGTGACGGCCCGCACGATCCCTCGTCATCCCCATGGACGCGGGTCCCCTCTCCGGACCGCGCCGCGTTTTCCCCCGCAGGAGAGTGACACGTGCTGGACTGGATGCGTCATCGGCAGCTGCACGGGCCGCCACCCCACGGCGTAGGTGACGGCGTGGACCCCGCGGAGCTGGAGGGCCACCTTCACGGCGCCCGGTCCCGGATCCTCGACGCCTTCGAACTGGCGCTGCAGGCGCGGGAGCCGCAGCTGGGGCTGATGGACCACGCCGCGCGGGTGGCGATGGTGGCCGGGCGCATCGCCGCGTCGATGGGCATTGGCGATGGCGACCGCTACATCCTGAACACGGCCGCGCAGCTTCACGAGATGGGGATGCTCTCGCTGCCGGCGGACCTGATCGAGCGCCGGGGCACGCTGTCTCCGCAGGAGCTGCAGTGGGTGCGCGGCCAGGCGCGGGTGAGCGCCGACATCGCCCGGGCGGCGTACCATCCCCGCATCGCCCTGCTGATCGAGAACCAGTACCGCGACCACACCGAGCTGCGCCGCGACGGGCTTTCCGAGCGCGACCTGGTGCTGGCCGGCATCTTTCGCGTCGCCGACGTGTTCGCCACCGTCACCTGGCCGCGCCCGTACCAGGCGGCCATGAGCGCGCCGACCCGCTCGCACCTGCTGCAGTCGGGCGCCGGCACCCGCTTCGATCCCCTCGCCGTCCACGCCGCGCTCTCCGCCCTGTAGCGCATCCAACGAATCCGCCGGAACGCGTGTCCTGTTGACGAGGGCCGCGTTCGCCGGGGGTTCAATCGCCCGTCCTCTGCGGCTAAATTAGCACCGTCCCGGTTCTTCCGGGCCGTTTCCCTCGCAGACGGCCGGCGCACGCGCCGGCCCGGGTGTACCTCCGTGATGACGAAGTTCCTTGCACGCGCCCCCCGGATGCACGGGGCCGCGTTTCTATTGCTGGCGCTGGCCGCCGCCGCGCCGCTTTCCGCACAGGCCGGCGACACGCTGGACCTGCCGCTGGAGCAGGCACTGCGCCTGGCCGGGCAGGGCGAAGAGGTCGGGCTCGCCGCGGGCCGGCTGGACGTGGCCTCCGCCGCCGTGGGCAGCGCCCGCGCGGCGCAGCTTCCCGCGCTGCGCCTCAACAGCAACTTCAGCCACGTCTTCGAGAACGCGCGCGCGCAGGCCGTGGGGCAGATCTTCAACCAGCCCAACACCTACGGCGCCAACCTGAACCTGTCCGTCCCCCTGTACCAGGGCGGCCGGGGGGTGCAGGGCATCCGCGCGGCCAGCCGCCAGCGCGAGGCGGCCGCGGCGGACCTGGAGGCCACGCAGACGGACGTGCAGCTGCTGACGCTGCAGGCGTACCTGCGCGCGCAGCTCGC
This sequence comes from Longimicrobium sp., assembly GCF_036388275.1. Taxonomy (NCBI): domain Bacteria; kingdom Pseudomonadati; phylum Gemmatimonadota; class Longimicrobiia; order Longimicrobiales; family Longimicrobiaceae; genus Longimicrobium; species Longimicrobium sp. Next base: position 54,217 of record NZ_DASVSF010000108.1, on the reverse strand, counting down.
CGAGCGGCTGGTGGCCATCCAGGACACCAACGTGGCGCTGGCCGCCGCGCGCGTCCGCCAGGCCGAGCAGTTCGAGGCGGCGGGCCGCGGCTCGCGCTACGACGTGCTTCGCGCACGGGTGGAGCGCAGCAACCTGGAGCCGCTGGCCATCCAGGCGCGCGGCGAGCGCGAGCTGGCGCTGCTGGAGCTGCGGCGGATCACCAACATTCCCGAGAATCGGCCCATCCGCCTGACCACCACCCTGCAGCCGGAGACGGTGGCCGCCATCGCGGATCGATCCGCGGGCGCGGCGCTGGTAGACTCGGCGGCGCTGGACGCGCTTCCCGGCGTGCGCGCCGCGCGGCTGCGGGCCCAGGCGTCGGATGCCCAGGCGCGCATCGCGCGCTCGGCCATGCTCCCCACCGTGTCGGTGAACCTGGTGAACGGCTGGGCCGCGTACCCGCAGGACTGGACGCTGCCGCTGCGGGTGGGCGCGCTGGAGACGGTGGACTGTCCCGCGGGCAGCGCCGACGACCGCGTGTGCACGCAGCAGAACGGCGGATGGTTCACGGACCGCTCGCTGCAGCTGGCCGTCAGCTTTCCCCTGTTCGACGGCATGCGCGGCCGCAACGACCTGCGCCAGGCGCGCGCCCTGGCGTCCGTGGCCGACCTGCAGGCGCAGCAGGCGCGGGAGACGGCGAACGCCCAGGCCGCCGCCGCGCGCGCCGAGATGGCCCGCGCGCGCGCCATCTTCGAGGCCGTGCGCCAGACCGTGGCCGAGGCAGAGGAGGCCTTTCGCCTGGCCTCGCTGCGCTACGCCCGCGGGCTGGGAACGCAGCTCGACGTGTCCGACGCGCAGCTGGCCCTGCTGACCGCGCGCACCAACGAGGCGCGCGCCACCTTCGATCTGTACCTGGCGGCGGCCGAGCAGGCGCGCGCGCTGGGCCGGCCCATTCCGTCGCCCTCGGCGACCGCACCGTGATCCCGTCGATGCACTTCCTGCATTCATCGCTTCGCGCCGTCGCCTGCGGCACCCTGCTGGCCACGGCGGCCGCCTGCTCCAAGGATGCGGGCGCCGAGACCCCCAAGGGCGGTCCGGGCGGCCCCGGCGGGGGGCGCGGCCCCTCCGTCACCCTGGCGGCTACGGACGTGACCACGCCCCAGCTGATGCCGCTGGAAGACGCCATTCCCGTCACCGGCAACCTGGAGCCGCTGGAGCGCGCCGAGGTGCGCGCCCGGCTGGAGGGCGACGTGGTGCAGGTGTACGTGCGCGAGGGGCAGCCCGTGCGCGCCGGCCAGCTGCTGGCCGTGTTCGAGGCGGGCGACCAGGCCGGCAACGCCCGCAGCGCCGACGCCGACGTGGCCGCCGCGCGCAGCGAGCTGGGCACCGCGCAGTGGACGCTGGACCAGAACCGCGAGCTTCACCGCGAGGGCGCCATCCCCGAGCGCGACGTGCGCGTGGCCGAGGGCGCCGTGGCCGCGGCCCGCGCCCGCCTGGCCAGCGCCCAGGCGCGCCGGGGCAGCACCCGCCGCGAGGTGGGCGACACCCGCGTGGTGGCACCCGTCAGCGGGGTGATCGAGCGCCGGACGGTGAACCCGGGCGAGCACGTCACGCGGAACGCCAGTCTGTTCACCCTCGTCCGCGGCGACGTGCTGGAGCTGGCCGCCGCCGTTCCCGAGCGCGCCGCCGCCGGGGTGGCCGCGGGGCAGAGCGTGCGGTTTACGGCGGATGGTTCGCAGTTCACCGGCCGCGTGGCGCGCATCAGCCCGTCGGTGGACCCCGGCAGCCGCTCGGTCACGGTGTACGTGCAGGTGCCCAACGCCGAGGGCCGGCTGCGCGCCGGCACCTTCGCCAGCGGGCGCATCGTTTCGCGCGTGGTCGAGGGGGCGATGGTGGTGCCCGCCTCCGCCATCCGCGAGGGGGGCGAGGGCGGTGGGCAGGTGGTCTACCGCGTGGTGGACGGCAAGGTCGACGTGGCCCCGGTGACCGTGGGCCTCAAGGACGAGGCGCAGGGGCTGGTGCAGGTGCTCACCGGCCTGTCGGAGGGCGACCGCGTGATCGCCGGCAACGTGGGCGTGCTGGGCGAGGGGATGGCCGTGCGCATGGCGGGCGAGGGCGGGCCGGAAAAGGGCAAGGGCAAGGGCGGCGCCCGCGGCGGCTGACGAACCCGACGCTGACTGGGCCCCCGCGCGAGTGTCATTCCGAAGGAGGCCCCGGGCGGATCGCAGCGGAGTGCCCCCACGCCCGGCGGGCCGACTGAGGAATCCGCCACGATGCAGGCGTGGTGCACCAGTGCGGAGTGTGTGGCGGATCCCTCGGTCGCTACGGTCTGTCGTTCAGACGGCAGCTTGATCGTGGCCGCTCCGTCGGGATGACATCCGAAAACCAAGAGACGAAGAGAAGGCGGGGATGTTCCTTTCGGACGTATCCATCAAGCGGCCGGTGTTCGCCACCATGATGATGGTGACGCTGGTGGTGCTGGGCGTCATCGGCTACCAGCGGCTGGCCATCGACGAATACCCGGACGTCAGCTACCCCATCGTGGTGGCGCAGACATCCTATCCGGGCGCCAGCCCCGAGGTGATGGAGCGCGAGGTCAGCAAGCCCATCGAAGAGGCGCTGAACACCGTGCAGGGGATCCAGGAGATCACCAGCACCTCGCTGGAGGGAAGCTCCCTGGTGCGCGTGCAGCTGCAGCTGGGCGTGAACGTGATGGCGGCCCAGCAGGAGGTGCAGTCCAAGATCGCCCGCATGCGCCGCCAGCTGCCCCCGGACATCGACGACCCGGTGATCATCCGGTTCGACCCCAACGAGCGCGCCATCATGTCCATCGCCGTGCAGAGCGGCGACCGCCCCCTGCGCGAGCTGACCGAGCTGGCCGACGAGGTGATCAGCACCCGGCTGGAGGCCATTCCCGGGGTGGGCGGCGTGAACCTGATCGGCGGCACGAACCGGCAGATCCAGGTGCAGCTGAACCCCGACGCCATGCGGGCGTACGCCATCTCGCCCCCGCAGGTGACGCAGGCGCTGCAGCGCGAAAACCAGGAAGTGCCCGCCGGCCGCGTGCGCCGCGGCGACGTGGAGCGACTGGTGCGCATCACCGGCCGCGTGGAAGACCCGCGCACCTTCCGCGACGTGACCGTGGCCGTGCGCGGCGGCGTGCCGGTGCGCCTGGGCGACGTCGGCACGGTGGTGGATGGCACGGCGGAGGCCCGCAGCGCCAGCTACCTGAACGAGGGGCGCGCGCTCTCCGTCGAGATCCTGAAGATCAGCGGAAGCAACACCGTGGAGGTAGCCGACCGCGTGCGCGCCGAGGTGGATGCCCTGCAGGCGCAGCTGCCGTCCGACGTGAAGATGACGGTGGTGAGCGACGACTCGCGCCGCATCCGCGCGTCGCTGGAGTCGGTGCAGCACGAGCTGATCCTGGGCGCCATCCTCTGCATCGCCATCATCTACTTCTTCTTGAACTCCTGGCGGTCGACGATCATCACCGGGCTGGCGCTGCCCATCTCCATCATCTCGGCGTACTTCGGGATGTGGGTGTTCGGGTTCACCATCAACACCATGACGCTGCTGGCGCTGTCGCTGGCCATCGGCCTGCTGATCGACGACGCCATCGTGGTGCGCGAGAACATCGTCCGGCACGTGTCGATGGGGAAGGACCATCACACCGCCGCGCGCGAGGGCACCAGCGAGATCGGGCTGGCGGTGGTCAGCACCACGCTGGCGGTGATCGCCGTGTTCATTCCCGTGGCCTTCATGGGCGGGCAGATCGGCCTGATCTTCTTCCAGTTCGGCGTCGTCGTGGCGTTCGCGGTGCTGGTGTCGCTGTTCGTGTCGTTCACGCTGGACCCCATGCTTTCCAGCGTGTGGCCGGACCCGGAGGCGCTGCACCATGGCGAGGCGCAGCCGCGGGCGCGCAACCCCATCCGCCGCGTGGCCCTGTCCTTCAACGCCTGGTTCGAGCGCGTCGCGGACCGATATCCCCGCGGGCTGGCCTGGGCGCTGGACCACCGCAAGACGGTCGTGGGATTCGCCGCGGCGTGCATCGTGGCGTCCATGCTCATCATCCCCCGGCTGGGCTTTACCTGGGTGCCGGACTTCGACGGCGGCGAGTTCAACGTGAACTTCCGCGTGACGCCGGGCTCTCGGCTGGAGTACACCGTGGCGCGCGGGCACGAGCTGGGGACCGTGCTGCGCAAGATGCCGGAGGTGGACTTCACCTACATGTCCATCGGCGGCGGCTTCCGCGGATCGCCGAACAACGGGCGCATCTTCGTGAAGCTGAAGCCGCGGGACGAGCGTGCGCGGTCGCAGCAGGAGATCCAGGACGACCTGCGCGGGCAGCTGGCCAGGATTCCCGGCGCGCGGGCGAACATCACCGGCACGCCCACCATCTTCGGCGGCTTCCGCCAGCCCATCCAGGTGAACGTGCAGGGGCCGGAGCAGGAGCGGCTGAAGCTGGCGGCCGAGCAGGTGATGGCGGTGCTGGAAAGCGTGCCCGGCGTGGCCGAGCCCAACAGCAGCCAGGAAGGCGAGATCCCGCAGCTGGACGTGGACGTGGACCGCGAGCAGGCATGGGCGGCGGGCGTGGGCATCGGGAGCATCGCGCAGACGCTGCAGCCGCTGTTCACCGGCCAGCGCGCCACCCAGTGGGAAGACGAGCAGGGCTACAGCCACGACGTGGTGGTGATCTACCCCGACTCGGTGCGCACCTCGGCGGCCGACGTGGCGGGGATCGTGGTGCCCAGCAGCTCGGTGGACGGGGCGAGCGGGCAGCCGGCGATGATCCCGCTGTCGCAGGTGGCCACGGTGCGGCCGGGGATGGGCCCGCAGCAGATCGAGCGGGCGTCGCTGGAGCGGCAGATCTCCATCTCCGCCGGCGTGCTTCCCGGCTTCGCGACGGGCACTGTGGCGGCGGAGGCGCAGGCGGCGCTGGACTCGGCGGGGCTGCCGGCGGGGTACCGCACGGTGTTCCGAGGCGACGTGCAGAGCCTGAACGAGACCAAGGGCTTCGTGCTGGCGGCGCTGGGGATGGCGGTGATCTTCATCTACATCATCCTGGCGTCGCTGTTCGGCTCGTTCCTTCAGCCGCTGGCCATCATGCTGGCGCTGCCGCTTTCGTTCATCGGCGTGGCGCTGGCGCTGCTGGCCACGGGCGGCAACCTGAACGTGTTCACCATGATCGGCATCATCATGCTGATGGGCCTGGTGACCAAGAACGGCATTCTGCTGGTGGATTTCGCCAACCAGCAGCGCGAGGAGGGGATGGGGCGGCGCGAGGCGCTGCTTTCGGCCGGGCGCACGCGCCTGCGGCCCATCATCATGACTACCGTGGCGATGATCTTCGGCATGCTGCCGCTGGCGCTGGCGCTGGGCGAGGGCGCCGAGCAGCGCGCCCCCATGGGCCGCGCCGTCATCGGCGGGCTGATCACGTCCACGCTGCTGACGCTGTTCGTGGTGCCGGTGGTCTACACGCTCCTGGACGACTTCACCAACCGCCTCTTCCGCCGCGGCGCGACGAAGGCGCACCGCGCGCCGGTGACGGCCCCGCGCCCGGAGCCCATCGCGGCGGACTGACGGCGGCGCGCGGAAGCGCGGCGAACGGAGGGCTAGATTTAAAACGAAGCGGCGCGGCTCCCGGCGGGGGCCGCGCCGCCTGCATGTTGTGCCTCTGTGCTTTGGCACCATGCTCATTCCAGAGGCAGTGTTGACATCGGCGCTGAGAACGATGAGAATGCTGCGTCTGAGTCAACACATTGACTTTGTCCTGAGCCGGAGCCATTGAGGAATCCGAAGCGCCGCGCGACCGAGAAAGGCAGTCGGTCGAATTGGTACAGCTACTATGCTGGTTATTCCGACCACTTCGTTCGAGATGCGCTCTCGTCCATCGGGTTGCACCCTGAGGCGCAGGTATTAGATCCGTGGAATGGAAGCGGTACGAGCACACAATTGGCCAGTGAGCTTGGATACCATGCGACAGGTTTTGACCTGAATCCGGTAATGGTAGTCGTGGCGAAGGCACGTCTCTTGGATTATCGTGCCCATGGGAGTTTAAGAAAGCTCGCCCGGGCAATCATCAATCAAGCAAGTCGTCTACCCTTAGATTCCACCGCAACAGATCCTCTAACCAGATGGTTCGATTTGACGAGTGCGTCTGTTATTCGAACCTTTGATCATGCGATTCAGGAGCTGCTGCTGGATCGCGATGAGTATCAGCGTCTGTACTGCTCGCCTCTCAGTGAGGTTTCCTCGTTAGCTGCGTTCTTTTACGTTGCGCTGTTTCGGTCCACGCGTGGATTCCTGGGGCCGTTCCTAACATCTAATCCGACCTGGATCAAAGATGGTGGGCCCGAAGATAAGCTGTCTGTTGACCGGACTACGGTGAACAATGCCTTTCTTAGCAACGTGGCAGAGATGGACTCGATTATCTCTGGCTCAACCTGCGCAACGGAGTCACACACCCGAAGACACTGCAGATTAGAGGTCGCCTCTGCGGATTCTATGCCCCTACCGGACGCAGGTATCGATGCAGTCGTAACGTCACCTCCGTACCTTACGAGGATTGACTATGTGGTGGCTACGCGACCCGAACTCGCGATCCTAGGTTGCTCACGTGCTGAAGACGACCTGATGCGAGATCGCATGACTGGAACTCCCACGATGGCTCGTCGGGAGATTAAGTTATCCCCGCATTGGGGAGCCACCTCTCACAACGTTCTGAAAGAAGTCGAGACTCATCGCTCGCGCGCGTCTTCTACTTACTACTTCAACTACTTCGTGCAATATTTTGATTCGATGTTCCGGTCCTTACAGGAAGTGGACCGTATTCTTGTGCCAGGTGGTAAGTCGGTGATCGTCGTCCAGGACTCCTATTACAAAGAACTACACATCAACCTTCCACGTATCGTGGTAGAAATGGGTGAGTCCATGGGTTGGTCAGTAGCGACTCAGACCAACTTCAAGGTTGGAGCGAATCTCGCGGCGATTCACCCGCGTGGTCGCGAGTACCGTAAAGTAACGAAGGCAGTAGAGTGTGCGCTCGTGCTCAACAAACAAGGATAAGCAATATGAGCATCAACCAAGAAGCTGCAGGAATCGATGTTATCTCTGCCGTGGACCAACGGATTGAAGTAGTCCGAACCCAAAGCCTTGATCTATCATTCAACGAATTATTGGACATGTACGCCAATGATGAACTGATTATCTCGCCGGACTATCAGCGACTATTTCGGTGGTCAGAAGGAAAGCAGTCCCGTCTGATCGAATCGTTGATTCTGGAAATGCCGCTCCCGCCACTGTTCGTCATCGAGCGTGCCCAAGGAGCTTATGAACTGATCGATGGGCTTCAACGGCTGTCCTCTTACATTCATTTCCGCGGTTTGCTGCGGGACGAGGGCGGAGAGCCGTTGGAGGGCCTCGCTCTCTCGGAATGCGACATCGTTCCCGAATTAAACGGGCTCACGTACGAGACATTGCCCCGCGCCCTTGCTATCAAACTCAAACGTGCATTCGTTCGTGTTGAGGTAATCCGTAAAGAGAGCGATCCGCGCCTGCGATACTACATGTTCAAGCGCTTGAACACTGGGGGCGAACTCGCGTCGGAGCAGGAGATTCGGAATTGTACCATCCGGCTGCTGGATCCAGCCTTCAACGAATTCGTTGCTACGCTGAGCCGTAATGAGGATTTTAAGACATGCATCGCCTATCTGTCGGAGGAGAAGCGGAAAGAGAAGTACGATCAGGAACTGGTGCTTCGGTTTTTTGCTTTCAAGAATGACATGCCCACGTACGTGCATAACATAGGCGACTTTCTTACGGAGTATATGGAGAAGGTCTCCAGCAAAAGCGTTCCCTTCGAGTACCAGAATGAGCAAGATCAGTTTGAACGGACGTTCCGAATCCTTCGGATGACCTTGGGTGAGAATGCATTCACTGGCGTTGTCGCCGGAGAACGTCGGCCAGCCCAGTTCCTGTCCCTCCACTATGAGGCATTCGCCCTGAGCTTGATTCCGCATCTTGGAATTATCGATTCTGATGATGCGGGGCAGATTGCGCGTATTCGCGAGCGGTTCGAGGGTGTCAAGCGCGATGGAGAGTTTAGAGAAATGACCACCGGTGGAGGAAAGAATTTCCGCCGGATGCTGGAACGACGGATCGAGTTCGTGACGCGCGAAGTATCTGCGGCGGTAGAATGATATGAATTCTGCTGACTTTCGTGCTCAGTTGGAAGGAGACCTCGCTTGGCGCTTGGATGAGCTACGGCTCCTTCGAAATCAACTGAGCAATATTCCAGTGGAGTCGGACAGACTCCGCTATCGTAAGGCTATTATTCTCGTGTTGTACTCGCACTTCGAGGGCTTCTGCAAAACCGCATTTGGGACGTATGCTAACGCTGTCAACGAGCAGAAGATCCGATGTGAGGATGCGAGCCCGTTCCTAGTCGCTGCCTCTCTCGATAGGGTTTTCAAGGCACTGTCCGATCCAAATAAGAAGGCAGATATTTTCCGACGGGCGGCGCCAGATGACGCACCCCTGCACCGCTTTGCCCGACAGGTGGAGTTTATTGAGGGGATCGCGGACGTCAACAGCACCACCGTCTCCTTGAATGTAGACGAGGTGATAGATATGGAATCCAACCTGAAACCCATCGTTCTTAGAAAGATTTTATTTCGCCTTGGCCTTGCCCACGATCAGTTCGCGGCGGACGAGGGAGCAATAAGCCGGCTGCTGGGGACACGTAACAACATCGCGCACGGAGCTGAACGCGGTGGGATCGATCAGGATGAGCTCGATGCCCTAGAGGCACTCACGTTGCGTGTCCAAACGAGGATAATGATAGGGCTGACAGACGCACTCTCCCATCGTAAATACCTCAAGGCTGCCGCATGAGGTCACTGCAGAGAACTAGCGTGTAGCTGTTTAGCGAAATCGGCTAAGTCCTCGGATCGCTTGCGTGCTAACGCCACAAGGACGGCCTGCCACCCTGCGGGCGGGTTTCTATAGCTGGCTGAGCCCGGATCCATCCGGGCCTGCCTGATCGTCTGAATTGAGACCCCTGCTGCTTCTGCGATCTCGGCGTGGCTGATGCAGCCGGCGACCCGGTCCGTAGCCGTTTTGAAGTCCATTTTTGTCGATGCAGAGGTTGACAAACGTCGGTCTGTCGATTATGATATAGACAGCAGGGCGAAAAGCAAGGCTGCCGGTATCCCCGCCAAGAGACGGCCGACAGCCTTACCGCGAACCGACCCGAAGGCCGCCCGCTCACCAAGAGTAGCCCTGCCGGGCGCCGAGGGTCAAGCCCATTGGAGGTGCACGATGCCCAGATTGCCCGCAGCCCCACCCGCGGACCCCAAGCCGAGCGGATTCGTGGTCGCGAAGTACGACGGGAGCCGCTACTGGATGGTGGTCGACCCGGAGGGGAAGCTGGTGTGCGTGACGGTGTACAAGCGGGGCGCGGTGGAGGTGGTGCGGCGGCTCGCCGCGTAGGCAGATGAGCTTCAACGTAAGCGGCGCGGCTCCTGAACGGGGCCGCGCCGCTTTTATTCAGGTTGGTCCCGTGACCCTGCTCACCCGCCGTGCCGTCAGCCGGCCTCCTCCAGCGACCTCAGCCACTCCCAATCGACGCTGCGAACAGGGTCGAACTCAGATCTATGGCTTGGAAACGGCCAACTTTTTTCCCCGGCACCTTTGCGGTGCGCGATGATGAGCGCGTCGTATGCTGCACGCCTGACGTCCATCGGTTGCGCTACGTCGCGGAGTACTGATAGCAGCAACCGCGTATCGCGATTGCGCGATGCGCTGGTCGACGTTCCGCCGATGGCGAATGCCGCAGCGCTCCGCACCATAGGAGTGGGATCGTTGCGCAGCATGTCGAAAGCCCGCAGCCGTGCAGATTCGTCCTTCCAGCGTGTGGCGAGCACCCGGATTGCCTCTTCGCGGATATCGGGATCGGCGTGGTCCAGCAGTTGGCGTAGGGCTTCGCGCAACTCCGGCACGGGCTCGCGGCCCAACCGATACAGCGCCTGCAACAGCTCGTCGGGATCGTTCCAGAAGGCGAGATGCGCCGCGGATGGTAAGCTCATCTCGAGCAGGGATACTCGTCGTAGTATGTAAGCCCGCGCGGTTTGCGTGTCGACGGAAACGAAGCCGAGCGCGGAAGTGAAGCGGGCACGCTGGCGGTGTCCTCGCAACGCGGACGCGGGCTCGCGATCCTTATGTTGCCGATACCTGCCGAGACGCGCAACGCCGCGCGGCAGCCCACCTATCAAGCGGGGCGCGGTCGAGGTGGTGCGGGGGCTCGCGGCGTAGCCAAGTGAGCTTCAACGTAAGCGGCGTAGCCTGCTGGAAGGGAGCCACTTTACCGGTGGCATGCGCGGCTTCCCTGGCGTCCGCCGGTACACAAGCTCGTTCAGCACGCGGCCGGCGGGGATGATCGGATCAAATACGGCGGCGGCCCTTGCTATCTCGCCCTACCTCCTCCTTGGCAGGAGACATGTGGCGGCTGTGCGAACGTCGAGAGGCTCAGTGGGATCCCCTCGGAGACGCTGCCGGACGGCGGCGATTCGTTCCTGGTAATCGACGGGTAGCGGCGTGTCTGTCCTTTGGAATTTCCCCGAGGCAACGCTCCAGCACCCCCCTGCAACAAGGCCGTCCGGCCTGAAGCCACCCACCAATTGGCTGTAATCGGAGATGAACCCCGGTCGCACCACGCTAATGAGGGCTGATGTCGCGAAAACACGCGCCTGCGTACTGGCCGACCGATCGATCGCGATCTCTTCGGCTGCTTCGAAGAGTCGCCGATCCAGCAGGTAGCCCGTGACGGACCAGTAGGGTCGCAGAACAGACGTGTCGGTCTCCGCACGAAGCCGACGGACGGCTTGGGCTACGGCCGCTCCTTGCTCTCCGGCACCGCACCCCGCGAGATAACCAAGTGCCCAGCGGAGATGGGGCACAGGGTGGCCAGTAACGACTACCTGCCGCGCTAACCGGCAGTCGTTCCGATGCTTCACCGAGTCAGGGGTAGCCTGACCGTCAAGAGTACCAGCCGCGAGCACCGTCGCGGCCGCCACGAACAGGAATCTCTTCATCGGTCGCCTGTGGTTCGGGAGGGCTGCAGCTTGCACGTAAGCATCAGCTTGTTCTTGTCATCGAATCCAGACTGCCGACCCTCCAAGGCCGTGATCGTCGGGGCGAGTAGAATGTCCGTCACTTCTCCTGCGTCCTGAGTCGGCGGCGAGTAGACCGTAGCGGCCTCCAGCATCTCAGAGCCAGCGGTTCCGAAGAACTCGGCAGCAATCTGATGGTGCCCACGTTCATGTGCCACAACCGACGCGAATGCCGATCTCATGAAAGCCGCATCACAGCGCCTGTAGCCATCTTGGTCCAAGCCACCCCGCTGCGCACGGAAGAATGGATCATCTGGGTAGAGGCCTGGGTTGATGAGGATGTGCGGTTCATTGATCTCCAGCGGTGCCCTCAAGTAGTACCAGTTCCGATTCGGACCGGTTCCGCCCCCGAGAGGGCCCGCTGGAAACCCGTATGAGTAAACATATTGCCCAAACACGCCCTCTCCAACCGCACCGCCAGGAGTCGTGACGGGCGGATACGGGAGCGCTGAACTCGGCTCCGGCTCCGGCATCGCAGGGAACGAAACTCGCCAATCGGCTCGGCGTTCAACTCTCACCTCAACTGGCTCGGCGCCGAGTGGCACGCCATTGACTTCGGCCGACACGTGCATGGTCCCGCCGACCACCATGATACCGCCCCAAGTCACGCGGTCCCCATTAGGACCGGGGATGTTGTTCCCGGCTGTATCAATGAAGGTCCACCGTACGTTCGTGAGCTGGGCCGTCACAGGTTCTGGCTTCGCGGTGCAGTTCATCTCATTCCCCCGTGTCACCGGGTTAGGGGTGCACTCCAGCGACAGCGCAGCCTCACGTACCGTAATCGAATTGCTGGTCGCGTAGTAATCCTCGCGGAGCAGGTACCACCGTCCATAGACCTGCATTCTTCCGCCGCTCGGCGGCACAAACGTGCAGCTGGCCGTCATTCGACGGCACTCGTCAGGGTACACCCATTCGTTCACGTCCTCTCGCAGAAATCTCCAGACGAGTTCTGCCGTGCCCGGATACGTGACGACGTCGAACGTGACCGGCTGTCCCGGTGCCACGACGCTTTCACGCGCCTCCACCTGGATGAGCGTTACCTTCTCAGCAAGGATTCGGGTTTCGCCGCTGATCGAGTACCCCGCCATCCGGCCCCTCTGGTAGGGGTCGGGGCATGCCAGACAGTTCGGCTGGCCGGGCATGCCGTCGCGCATCGCCTGCAACTTCCAACCGGGGCGAACATGCATCACCGCCTCCAACTGTCCATCCGGTGTGACGAGCGGCGACCATGAAGAGCCGCCCCCATCAGGCCCAACTGCACGAACGTGTACTCGCAACGCGCCGAACTGGCCTATGCCGGCCCCACCAGCCGAGCCCGTTCCAAACGCAGGGCCGGCATCACCACCGGTGCAGAACGCGCCTCCGCAGTCCCTGAAGTTGTCGTACAATGGTGACCACGAAACCTGCCCCGTCGTGCGGACCCGAATCCACATTTCCTGCCCGAATGCAACCCCGATGTCTCGCCAGCTTAGCTGGCCCATCGTGGCATCTCCATTGTCAGGTGCCGTAGCAATGGTTCCGCTCGCGGAGAAGCCAGTCGGGTCCACGGGACTGGAAAATTCCACGGGCTCTCCAACGGGCACGATGCGGGGCGAATCCGCCGCCGTTGGCGGGAATGCATCGCAACCGCCGAGGACAACAACGGCCGTGATCAATGACGCAAACCATGATGAAGTCCTGTCCCTTCGGCTGCCGCTGGCCGTATCGCTTCCGGCTTTCGGCGGCTGGGCTGCCTCAGTGAGGCCCCGGGCTCTGCGGCCCCGCCTGGCGGCGGGTGTGCTCTTGTCGGTTCCGATGTCGTGCACGGGTAGCTCACCAGTTGCAGAGTTAAGGAACATCGATTTTGGAAAGCACGTATTCACTAAAGCGTTGTCCCGGCGGGTACGGATGAACTTGGTTGTCCGAGGCAGGGGGAGGAAAACTAAGGAGCACGCACCTAAATCGCCACATTTGTAGAATGGGCCGGTCGGCGCCATAACATCGACCGTCCCCGGCGACTCATCGCGCAGCCTCCACTGCCGCGTAAGAGCGCCGCGGCTGCCAAGGCCCTTCCGCAAAATCGCCGGACGTTCGCGCTACCGCCGCAATCGAGCTAGTCGCCGCCAGGTAAGGCGCAGGCTCGCTGGGGCCGCTACTGGATGGTGATCGATCCGGAGGGGAAGCTGGTCTACGTGACGGTGTACAAGCGGGGCGCTGTGGAGGTGGTGCGGCGGCTCGCCGCGTAAGCAGGAAGCATCAACGTAAGCGGCGCGGCTCCTGGGCGGGGCCGCGCCGCTTCGTGGTGGCTGGCAGCCAAGCGCGGCCGATCCGCGGCCATCACGCGCCGATGGGAGGAGTCCCGCTCCAGTCGCACCGCAAATCAAGTGCGTCTGAAAGAGTTCGCCGCGCCGCTTGCCTGCCTCAGCCGTATCCGTTACCCTTTCCGACACCTGCTGGTACGTCTTCCTCACCCTTCTGTGGAGCCCACCATGAAGAAGCTGTTCCTCCTGGCCTGTACCCTCGTGACCGTCGCTGGCGGGTCCACCCTCCTGTGGGCGCAGACCGAGCTGGTGCCGTGCAGCCCCGTTCCGAACGGCTGCCGTGTGATCGAAGGCTGCAAGTGCGATAACGTAGGTGGCACGAGGGTCTGCTCGGACAAAATCGAGTGCGGCTGAGCGTGAAATCCGACTGTTGATCTAGCAAGGTGCTCGCGCAGGACGACAGTCTCTGTGGCATCGTCTTGCGCGAGACGCTCTCAACGCGCGCTGGATATCCGACCGGAAACGCCAGGGCAATTCAGCCGACTCCACCTCGATCAGGAACATGCGGGAGCGCCTTCTGAACGTTGCTGTGGTTGTAATGGCCGGCGCAGCTCTTGTGACCACCGGGCTCGTCGTGCGGCGCCAGTTCGCTCGCGAGAGCCACACGGTCGTTACCGACGGAACTCTGATCGAAGGATGGCAGCGGTACCTGGACGACCGAGAGCCTGTCGGAGCGCACGCGGCGGCGCTGACGATCATCGAATACTCCGACTTCCAGTGCCCGGCCTGTAGGGCGTACGCAGACACCCTCGACCGCGTTCGAGAACTCTATCCCAACGACGTGGCGATCGCCCACCGGCACTTTCCCATCGATCGCTACCCGCATTCGTACGAAGCGGCAATGACAGCCGAATGCGCACGTGAACAGGGACGGTATCAACAAGTCCGGGACCTGCTTTTTGCCAGGCAGGACTCCATTGGCACGATTCCGTGGGTCGCGTTTGCCACCGGGGCTGGCGTGCCTGATCAGACCGGGTTCGCCCGGTGCATGAAAACGAAGGCGCATGCCGCGCGGATCGAGTCGGACCGGCGGGACGGGCGGGCCATCGGGATGGAAATGACCCCGACCAGCCTCATCAACGGCGTAAAGGTTTCAGGAATCATTTCTGTGGCTGAATTGGCCAAGCGGATCGAAGCTGCTAAAGAGCAGCGAGTGAACTGACATTCCACCCTTTGGGCGGCGCCTATCGGCTCCACCGACGCCAATCGACGAACTCGTGCCTCTCGAAGTAGTAGCGGCCCCCTGTAGTCTTCCTCCAGAACCGTGTTTGGTGAGCCAGCAGAGCTCGTCCCGTGGCTGACTCGGGTTGGTAGTAGGACGCCTCGCCGCCCGCATCCTCATCCGGGCGTGGAGTGCGGAACGCCCAGCGCGCGTTCGCCAGGATCGTATCTCCCGATAATCTCAGAACCCCCTCGATCTGCCCAACCAGTGGCTGCCGGCTTCGCGGGCAGAAGCTGATCATCATCTCGGTCGGCCCGGCCTGCAGCAGGGCAAAGGTATGAGCTTGCCCGAAGTACGTGCCGGTGAAGTCCTGCATCTGGCCGAAGTCCAGGGCTCGATAGTTCCAGAAGGCCGTCCGCTCACCGGCCCCACCAGCCGCGGGAGTGGCATATCCAGAGCGCGCCATAGCCCAAGGTGGGGCCGTGACCAGGGCGCTGGTGGTCCAGCCGCGGCTGGACCGTCCCGTTTCGGCCTGGTCGAGCTCCTGCTTGGTTCCTGTCCCCCGGCGCACCTCGTGGAAGCCGAAGATGAACACCGTATCCGCGTGCTCCGGCCAATAGCGGCTGCGCATGCGCTCCCAAAGCATGCGTGCCCGGGAATTTTCCACGTTGGGGCAGAGGCGGCGCGGCGCGGCAGAGACGATCACGGGAGCCAGCGCCAGGGGCGCCGCCTCCAATACTACCTGGAGCCTTGAATCCTGGGAGGGAAGCGCCATGGTTCGGGTGCGATAGCCCATCCCCCGGAAGCTCAGGAAAACAGCCCCCGAAACCTGGGCGCGGCCGGAGATGGTGAAGCGCCCCTGCTCATCCGTCTGTACGCTCTCCACGGTTTGGCCACCAACCCACGCTTCGACGACCACTCCGGAGACAGGTCGCCCGGACGGCTCGATCACCGTGCCCTGAACCTGGCTCGTGGCCGGCGCAACGAGCGCCATGGTGAGCACGATGGCGATGGGAAGGATGGATCGGCCACGAGGGCAGAAGCAGGACACCAGTCGTTGAAGCATTGGAGAGATTCGCAAAGAACCTGGGCCGAACAGGAGGTTGATTCCGCCATGACCGGGAAAGACTAGTCGGATTCCCCTCGGAACGTAACCTTCAACTGCATCGCCGCCAATCCCGTCCTGGCCGCCAAGCGACAAAGCGCTTTGGAGGTCTGGAGGGGCTGCCCAAGCAGCTTCCCTATCGATACAGTGCTTGTCCTTTTAGCCGAGTGTTGCGAGGCATCAAATTCTTCGCCCCCGTCGTTTGCCGCCCGGAATCGTCGTTTTTGCCTTGCCAGCACTCAGCCAGGCCGATACACTTCGGATGCTCCCGTTACACCTGATCCGAGTGCCCTCCCCTCCCGTGTCTAGCGATCACAGCGCCCAACCTTGCCACCGCGTCCAACTCATTGGAACGGCGATTCTGCTCTCGTTCGTGCTGGCCGCCTGCGGTTCCGAGCGGGATGCTCGCCCAAGCCAAGGTGAGCCGGCGATCGTCGAAAACGCCGCGGCCGTCTGGCCGCAAGGTGCAGAATGGAGTGTGGGAAGCGAGCCGGTTGTCGATATCGGCTCAGAGAATCAGCCCGGGCACCAGCTGCACGGTGTTGCAGGGGCGATCCGCCTGGCTGACGGCAAGATCGCGGTCGGCAACGGCGGCTCCAGCCAGGTGCATGTTTTCGATCGGAGCGGACGCCTGCTCGCCACTGCGGGGCGCGCAGGCCGAGGACCGGAAGAATTCCGCAGCCTCGAGGCGCTCGTCTCTTTCCCCGGTGACTCGCTGGCGGTGCTCGACGCCGGGAACGGCCGCTTTACGATCATCAGCCCGGAGGGCAGGGTCGCCCGGTCGGTTTCGATCCGTTCGGTCGGTCCCGGAGCCGTGCTGGTCGGGGTGCTGAAAGATGGCTCGTTCATCATGGGCGTGCACCGCCCCGCTGCGCCGCGGGAAGGCGTGAGCCGCGATTCCGTGGCCTATGTGCGCTTCTCGCGCGAGGGCAGCCGGATGGACACGATCCATACTGGCCCGGGGACTACGCAGTTCCAGCGCATCTCAGGCCGTCGAGTCTCCCGCATTACGGTGCCCTTCGCCCCGGCGCCGAGCGCCACCGCCCACGGCTCCCACATCTATGTCGGCAGCACGGACGCATATCAGATCCGGCAGTATGGAGAAGCTGGGCGGCTTGAGCGGATCATCCGGAGAGACGTTCCGCGCCGGCCTTTCACCCAGGCGCACCTCGATCGCTTCGTTGAGAGCTTCCCCCGCTTAGGCGAAGCCCTGCAGGGAATGCCCCGTCCCCCGTACCTGCCGGCCTTCTCGGCCATGCTGACCGATGCGGACGGAAACCTCTGGGTACAGGACTACCAGGAGCTCGGCAGCCCCGGCAGTACGTGGGCGGTATTTCAGCAGTCAGGGCGGCTGCTCGGAACGGTCAGGCTTCCCGATGGCTTCCGGGCGACGGACATCGGGCGCGAGCATGTGACCGGCGTCTGGTCGGATGAGTTCGACGTCGAGCACGTCCGCTCCTATCCGCTGCACAAACCACACTGATCAGCGGATACGAACTGCGATACCGTAGCGATAGGAAATGAGTTGGGAGTTACCGTCGACTGTCGTCGATACTCGTCAGGGCAGAAACCAACTCTGAACGCTCTGATTTCGCACCCGAAGGTTTCTGCCGTCGTCCAGTTTGCACTGCTGGTCGGCGGGTACTCGTTGCTGGCCGCCCAGGCGCAGGTGCCGCTCTGGCGGGTGGCCCCGGAAGTCCGCGCGGGTACGGGCGATGGGCCGGGCGCGCTGTCCGCCGTGTCGGATGTTACGATCGGCCGCGACGGGAGCGTGTATGTTTCGCAGCCGCAGGAGAACGTCGTAAAAGTCTACGACGCGCGGGGGCGCTACCTCCGCTCCATCGGACGCGAGGGTGGCGGCCCCGGCGAGTTCGAGCGCCCGGCCTCCCTGGGGTGGCGAGGTGATACGCTGTGGGTAGCCGATCCCCCGCAGACGCGCATCAGCCTGTTCCTGCCGAACGGAAGGTTCGTTCGCTCCATCTCCTTCTCCCGCGCCGCACCGTTGACCGACGGACGTCCGCACATCCCGGGCAGCCTCCTGGCGGACGGCTCTGTACTGGGCTTCTGGCAGGCGCCCCTGTTCGTGATCGCCGGGTCCAAACCCGTCAGCGTCCCAATGGTGCGCTTCACCGCGCGTGGCGAGCCCATCGGGCTGCTCGCGCGCCGCGAGGACCGAAACGAGTTTGGCGTGATCTCGGAGGGGACGAGCCGGACCTACTTTCCGCAGCCGTTCACCGACACGCCGCTGACCGCCGTTTCGCCGGATGGTTCCACGGTGATCATCGTGCGACGGAACGCCGCGACGCGTCCGGATTCGACCGTGTTCTCCGTCCAGCGCCTCCGTTACTCAGGGCGCGTCACACTCTCCAGGAACTATCAATATCGGCCGCAGCCCCTGACGCGTGAGAGGGTGGAGCGCGCGGTGGACGAACACGTCGGGGGGCTCGGGGAAACCCGGATCAGGACTCCGGAGGCCGCGGTGCTTCGCCGGCAGATCAGGCAGAACCTGTATCGCCCCCACTTCCTGCCGCCTGTCACCGAACTGGTGCTCGGCCGCGACGGCACGATATGGCTTCGCCGCGAGGACTTGGGCCGCGAGATGGCGTGGTGGCACGTGCTTGATGCGAGCGGCCGGATGATCGCGCGGGCGTGGGTGCCGGCCGGGGTGCGTGTAGCGTACGCGGACCGCACGCAGGTCTGGGCCGTCGAGAAGGACGAGCTCGACGTGCCCACGCTGGTGAAGTACAGGATCGTTCCGGGAGGATGAGCCGAGCACTCGCTGCCTCCCGGCTGCCCACACCTTCGCGGGTCAGGTCTGGCTTGCTGGCGCGGTGGCGCAGCTCGGGTCGGCGAAGCGGACGACGGTGCCGGAGTAGGTGGTGGAACCGGACGAGGACGCTACCGACACCGGGCCGTTGTTGACGATGACCGTCTCACCGCGCGGCTCCTGGATGGAAAGGCCGACGATAGCATCGCCGCCCATGGCGCGTGCCCGGCTGCGCATGGCGTCGAAGATGTCGGCCAGCGAGTCGAAGCGGGTGCGGGGCTGTGCCCTCACCGCGGATACAGATGATTCGGCGACATGTCCACTGCGTGGGACATCCCGGTGCGCGATGGGGACGGTGTTTGGCGGCATGTCCCGCCTCTGCGGGAGCGGGTGAACCCGTCGTAACCAACAGCGGAAAGCCCGACGCGGGCCGCTGACGCGTTCCGTCGGGCTTAACCTGCGCGCAGGCGCAGTCGGGCTTGCACCGGAGCATGGGCGCGCACGACCGCCGGAGGCACACGAAAGCGTGCAGTCCGCGCAGGCGGACATCGTGTGTTTGTTGCAGCGAATTCATTCGCCCGTGCAGAGTCGCGGCCTCGGCTCCATGGGCCCGGCCAGCCGACGCACCGGTGCATCAGGCAGCGTGTGTGGCGGATCCCTCAGTCGCTGCCGATTACGGTGTACGGGCAGGGCCGCCGGGGCCGCTCCATCGGGATGACATCGTGCGGGTTCGGCAGGTGCGGTGTGCGTGCAGGGGAAGCCCCGGGCGGGACGCGATAGCGGCTTGAGCCGGGGCTTTCCGCAGATCCAGCCGCGGGTTCACCCGCCCAGATGACGAAAAGGGGCTGCCGTGGCGTGCACGGCAGCCCCTACCCCGTCCAGCCCCGGCGGAGACCGGCTACGCGGCGGGCGGGCGAGTGCCCACGAGCCGCCTGACCTTGCCGGCATCTTCCAGCAGCACCGCCTCCAGAAGCTCCCGGTCCCGCGACCGCTCGCGCTCCAGCTCCGTGAGCTGCCCCCTGAGCCCCGCGATCTTGTTGTGCGCCGAGACGTGGGCCGCGATGGACCCGCCCGCCACCAGGATCAGCAGGAGAAAGACGGCCAGGCCGATCATGGCGCCTGGCTCTTCCAGGTATCCATCACGCTCCCGCCGATCACGCAGGTCTGCACGCCGCGGCACGCCTGCGACAGGCCCTGGCTCATCGCCTTGGCGCTTTCCAGCTGGATCAGCGCAGGGTTCGCGGCATACGACCGCGCCTCCAGCTCCTTGGCGCGCGCATCCGCCTCGGCGCGCATCACGCGGCCGCGCGCCTCTACGCTGTCGATCACGAACTGCTTCTGTGCCTTGTCCAGCACCTGGGCCTGCTGCGCCGCCGCGATGCGCGCCTGCTCGATGGCGGGCGGAATGCGGATGTCGCGCACGAACACCTGGTGGATGATGGCGCGGTTGCCCAGCTTCGACTGGATCTGCCGCCGCACGTCTTCCGACAGGTTGGCGCGCTGCGCCGAGAAGATGCGGTTGACCGTCCACGCGTTCAGCGCGTTGCGGTAGCCCTCGCGCACGGCGTTCAGCACCTCCGTCTCGGCGGCCTCGGGCGTGCGCTTGTCCAGGAACACCTGGTAGATGGAGCTCGGGTTGTAGCTCCAGGTGACCGCGACGTCGCCTTCCACCGTCACCGGGTCGGCCGTGGTGGCCTGGATCACTTCCTTGCCGTCCTCGTTCTCGGGAAAGTTGCGCTGCGTCATCTTGAAGCACGTGGGGTCCGAGAGCGGGGTAAAGTTCAGCCCCGTGCTCATCTTGCGCTTCACCACGGATCCGTAGCGGGTCAGTACGCAGTGCTCGGTGCTGTCTACCCGCGTAAAGGAGTTGGTGCCCATAATGAACACCAGGAGGAGCAGGAGGAACGCGCCTCCGCCCATCATCACGGTCTTTGCGTTTTGCATCGGGTTGGGCCGGTTGCTGGAGAACGGGGAGCGCTTGCCCCCCACGTTGATCGTCGTCTTTGTCATGCGGCGCACTACGAGGGGTGAAGCCCGGCGGTTTCGCGCGCGAGCCGGCGCCGGGTGGGGTCGGCTCGCGCGCGTGCGTGTGGGGGATGTTCGTGGTGGGCGTACTATGGGCGCGGCGCCGGGCCATGGCAAGGATGCCGATGCGCATTGCGGCGTACGGGCAGCCGCGCCGATGCGGACAAACCAGGTGTTGACACGCGTGCACGCCGCGTTTACTCTCGAATGGCGGCCGGGCAACGATCCGTCTCGGCACGATTCCAGGGTCGGGCTGCGACGGTGCGCGCCCGGCTCCGGCCAACTTCATCCCTCCCTCGCTCTCTCGGTACACCCCCATGAACGTCTTCAGCTTGCGCGCCTTCGTGGCGGCCGCGTCACTTTCGTTGTGCGCCGCCGGCGCCGCCTGTACGCAGGGAAGCCCCCCGTCCGGTGGTGCCCCCCCCGCCGTCTCGCCGGCTCCCGCAGCCACTCCGGCCGCGCGCGCGCCGCGTCGCGACCGCAATCGCCTCACGCGCGAAGATCTGGCGGCCCGAACGGAAAGCGACCTGCTGGCGCTGCTGCAGGGGGCCCGCCCCGCGTGGCTGCGGGCCCGCGGGCAGGTGTCCATCACCCAGGGGGCCGAGCAGGTGTGGGTGTACCGTGACGGCATTCGGATGGGCGGCATTCAGGTGCTGGAGCAGATGCGGCCCGGCGAGGTGCGCGAGATCGAGTTCCTGCCATCGCACGAGGCGACGCAGCGGTATGGCCTGGACCACGGCGCCGGCGCAATCCTGGTGACGTCGCTCTGACGGCACCTGTCCGTAAGACGAAAGCGGCGCGGCTCCCGGTGGGGGCCGCGCCGCTTTTCGTGTGCTCCCGGCTGCCGAGGCATGCCCCGGCAGCCCATCGAACCCCGACGCAGTGCTCCCCTCTCCGCACAGCAGTACCGTGCGGGGAGGGGCCGGGGTGGGGCCCCTCAGTGCGAAACGTACCGCTCGAAGTACTCCAGCGTCCTCAGCATGTGGTCCACGCGGTGCTTGGGCTCGCCCGCGCGGGTGAGCTCGTGCCCCTCGCGCGGGTAGCGCACGAACTCCACCTCGCGCCCCAGCACCTTGAGCGCGCGGTACATGGCCTCGGCGCCCGCGACGGTGGTGCGGAAATCCGTGTCGGCGTGCAGGAGCAGGAGCGGCGTGCGGATGTTGGCCACGTACGTCAGCGGCGACTGCTGGCGCACCACCTCGGGGTCTTCCCACGGGCGGGTGCCGAACTCGCCCTCGAAGAGCCGCCAGGTGTTCGACGATCCGTACCAGATCGCCAGGTCGTACACGCCACGGGCCGCCACCGCCGCCCGGAAGCGCTCCGGCGACTCCTTGGCGATCAGCCACGCCGTCATGAACCCGGCGTAGCTGCCGCCCGTCACCACCTGCTTGGCGGGATCGGCCAGGCCGCGCGCCAGGATGGTGTCGGCGCCGATCAGGATGTCGCGGGCGGGCGGCGTACCCCAGGCGCGCTGGATGCTGCGCAGCCCCTCGTTGCCGTATCCGCCGGAGCCGCGCGGGTTCGAAAAGAAGACGGTGTATCCGGCGCCGGCCAGCATCTGGTACTCCAGCCACATCGACGCCTCGCCCGGCCCCCACATGGCGTGCGGCCCGCCGTGGATCTGCACCGCCAGCGGCGCGCGCACGCCCGGCCGGTGGCCGATGGGGAGCAGGTACCAGCCCTGGATGCGCCGCCCATCGAACGAGGGATACCACACCTCGTGGTACGGGCTCGTGTACACACGGGCGAGCAGCGAGTCGTTCAGCGCCGTCAGACGCCGGGCGCCGCGGCCGGCGGCGTCGGCCACGTACACGTCGCTGGGGCGCTCGGGGTTCATCTCGGCCCAGGCCACGCGCCCGCCCGCCACGTCGAAGGCCAGCACACCGCGCGGGCCCTGCACCACCGGCACCGGGGCGATTCGGTCCAGCCGTGTGCGGTACAGCGGCTGCGCGCCCTCGGACTGCACGGTGAAGTACAGCCAGCCGTCGCCGGTGATGGTGAATGCGCCCACGCCGCGGTCCATCGCCCCGGTGACGCTGCGGCGGTCGCTGCCGTCGCGCCGCATCACCACCAGCTCGGTGTTGGTGGCGGTAAAGAACTCGGCCTGCAGCGAGCGCGTGTAGACGATGTACCGGCCGTCGGGCGACACGATCGCGTTGTTCTCGGCGAAGCGCGGCTCCGCGAGCGTCCGCGGCGTGCCGCCGCCCGACGCCGGGGCGATCACCAGGTCGCTCTCCATCTGGTAGTCGGGGTGCTGCCCGGCCGCGGGCGGGCCGGCGCTGAACACCAGCGAGTCCCCGCGCGGCGTCCACTCGGGCGCGCCGATGCCGTACGCGGCGCGGGTGATCTGCACCGGCCGCGCGCCCTGCCGCACGTCGACCACGTACACCTGGCCATAGCGCTCTTCCTCGATGGAGGTTTCGCCCAGGTAGTCCAGCCGGGTGACCACGCGCGGGTCCTGCTCGCCGGCGTTGGCGGCCAGCAGGGCGCGGATGGAGGCCAGCGCCGCCTGCCGGTCGCGGTGGATGTTGCGCACCGCCGCCCCGTCCACCCGGCCGCGCGCCGAGTCTGCACGGGTGGAATCGGCGGCCGCGGCGGAGTCCGTGGCCGCCAGCTGCTGGGGCGTGAGCTGCGAGGTGAAGGCGATGCGGCGTGAGTCGGGCGACCACACGGGGCCGCCGGCGCCGGTGGGCAGGCTGGTCAGCGGCCACGCCTCGCCGCCCTCGGCCAGGGGAAGGATCCACACCTGCCCGCGCCCGCCCTGCCGCGCCTGGCTGAACGCCAGCATCCGCCCGTCCGGCGAAAACCGCGGCGCGCCGATGGCGGCGGCGTTGGTCCACGTCAGCCGGCGCAGCCCCGTGCCGTCGGTGTTGGCGATCCACAGGTCGCGCCGATAGCGGTTCTCTGCCGAATCCACCTCCGTCTGCACGAACACGACGCGACGCCCGTCCGGCGAAAGCGCCACGCCGCCCGCCCGTGCGCATCTGGTACAGGTCCAGCGCGGTCAGGGGCCGCCTCTCTTGCGCGGCGCCGGGGCTGGCCGCGAGCGCCGCGCCGGCCAGGGCGGCGAGAACAGGGATACGGATACGCATGATCGTCCAGGGGTTCTGGGGTGTCGCCGCGAGGAGCACGCCGCGGCCTCGCGCCCAAGCTGCCGGGCGTTCGCCCCGCGCCGCAAGAGCGCCATCCGTCCCGTGGTGCGCAACCATCTGTCATCTTCGGTAGCAGGATGGCGCACGAAAGCCCTGTCATCCTGAGCCCCAAGCGCACCGCACTCTCCCGTACGACGGGCCACGCGGGGCGAAGGATCCAGCCGCGGATGCGTACAAGCCAGGGCGCGGGCAGCGGTCACTGGAGCTGAGGCCTCGGCTGCCGTGGGGCCCTCACCCGGCCGCGCTGACACGCGTTCCACCCTCTCCCACAAACAGCGTGGGAGAGGGGGTACACTTCAGGACCTGGGTAGCGGCTCCTTGTTCCTGCCACACCTTCGTGTAGCAGTTAAGTGGCTTCGCTCGCACTGATTGAAAGCGACGCCCGCCCCAGATGGTGCACCAGAACGGTGCGCGGTGCATCGGAACGTGCCATCCGTGCAGAGTAGCTGCATCGACCCAAACGATGAAAACACAAGCAGTTACGCGGAAACACACGGCGGCTTCCGAGTGGCGCGCTCGTTGCCTTACCCCGATGCATCACACCGAACGAGCGGACCTGTCCAATCCCGTCAGGCGTATCGTTCACGCACCATCCCCCTGCAAGGAAGCCCATGTACCGTTACCGCATCGCAGCCGCCGGGCTGCTCACGCTGGCCGCTGCCGCCTGCGCCGACGCTCCCAACGCCCCCGAGGCGCGCCCCACCGAGATCGCCCCGCGCCAGTCGGTGTCGGACGCCGTGGTTCCCGGCGAGGTGCTGGTGAAGATGAAGCCCGGCTTCTCGATCACCGACCTGACCGGCCGTGCGGACGGACCTTCGTTCAACCGTGCCCTGGCCTCCGCCAGCCGCACCTCGGTGGTGGGTGTGGAGCGCGGCGCTGAGCGCGCCGAGGCCGAGCGCCTGATGCAGGACGAGCGCGTGGAGTACGCGGAGCCCAACTTCCTGCGCCAGCCGCTTGCCATCAACCCCAAGCTGTGGGCCTTCTACAACCCGGGCGGCATGACGGCGTACTTCAGCGATCCGGCTGACTCGCGCTACGGCCAGCCCCTGCCCGCCTCGTATGCCTCGGTGCTCGACGCCGACATGGACGTGGTCGAGGGCAGCGGCGCCGGCGGCTCGCCGGTGGTCATCAGCAGCATCGACACGGGCGTCGACATGGACCACCCCGAGTTCACGGGCCGCCTGATCGCGGGCAAGGACTGGGTGACCGGCGACAACAACCCCGAGGACGAAGACGGCCACGGCACGCACACCAGCGGCACCATGGCCGGCAGCACGGTCGGCGTGGCGGGTGTCGCCGGCGCCGCCAGCAACGTGAAGATCCTCGTTCAGCGCGTCTGCGGCCCCAACGGCTGCCCCACCTCGGCCATCGTCAACGCCATCTACGCGGCGGCTGACTACCCGGGCATGGTGGCGATGAACCTGTCGCTGGGCGGCAGCATCGAGTCGCGCTCCGAGAAGGAAGCCATCAAGTACGCCGCCGTGACCAAGGGCGTGCTGGTGATCGCGGCCGCCGGCAACAGCGGCAGCGGCAAGGTTGGCTGCCCCGCCTGCGACCCGTACGCCATCTCGGTGTCGGCGCTCAACTGGAGCGGCACCCTGACCACGTACTCGCAGTACGGCAGCGGCCTGGACATCTCGGCCCCGGGCGGCCAGCTGTACAGCAACACCACGGACGAGATGGGCATCTGGGCCTCGTACCTGAGCGGCGGCTACGCCATGCTCCAGGGCACCTCGATGGCCACCCCGAACGTGACCGGCGTCGCCGCGGTGATCGCCAGCAAGACGGGCCTGCGTGGCAACGCGCTGCGCAGCCGCCTCGAGAGCACCACCGACGACATCGGCACGGCGGGCTACGACACCAAGTACGGCAACGGCCGCGCGAACCTGTACCGCGCGCTGACCGGCACCTCGCTGGGCGCCGGCCTGTAACCCAGGCAAGCGGAGCGCGCCGGGGCCAACCCGGCGCCTCACACGAAAAGGGCCCCTCGCGAGAGGGGCCCTTTTCGTTGTCGCACCAACGGCGTGGCACCTGCCGAAGCCGCACGATGTCATCCCGATGGAGCGGCCACACCGAGCGTACCCGAACGCCGTGGACGGCAGCGACTGAGGGATCCGCCACACACTCCGCGAGGCGCCCCGCACCCGCGGACCCACCGGAACCCTGACTCTTTCCTGCCCGATCGGGGTTCACCCGCCCCTGGATTCGAGGCCCAACTCCCCCCTCGTTCTCGGCCCTCGGCTGCCACGCCGGCCTTCGCGCCCTGCCACCGCCCTGGCGCCGGCCCCGGCACGGGCGAATGAATTCGCTGCAACGACCACACGAAGTCCGCCTGCGCGGACTGGCTTGCTTGGGTGTGGAGGAGGTCCGGGTGGCACGTCCGGGTCTCTCGACCAGGGAATGGTGTGCGGGATGCGCCGGTGCACGTCCGCAGGTGTGTGGCGGATCCCTCAGTCGCTGCCGATTGCGGTGCGTTGGAGGGTTCGCCGGGGCCGCTCCATCGGGATGACATGGGCGCTCGTCGGCCGCTGAGGTGTGTGTGTAGGCTTTCCGCTGTTGTTGCGGCAGATTCATCTACTCCCGCTCGCGTCATGCTCGGATCGCTCTTACATTCTCCGCGCGCCGCATCGCGCACTCCCGCGATCCATCCCCCCGGTTTCCCGAACGCCGATGGTCCAGGCACCTCCCGCACCCGCGCACGTCCTCGCCGACCGGCAGGTGGACGTCGAAACGCCCGAGCACGTGGCCATCGGCTACGAATTGGCCGACCTGGGCTCGCGCTTCACCGCGCTGCTCCTGGACCTGCTGATCGTGGTGTTCACCAACCTGGCGTTCCTGGCCACCGCCGCCTTCTTCGTGTGGATGGTGGGAGGCAAGAACATGCTGGGCGGGGTGGGATGGGGCATCTACCTGTTCCTGGGCTTCGTGTTCTTCTGGGGATATTTCGCGCTGCTGGAAGGCCTTCGCGACGGGCAGACGCTGGGCAAGAAGTGGATGGGCATCCGCGTGGTGCACGACGGCGGGTATCCCGTCACGGTGCGCGCCTCCGCCATCCGCAACCTGGTGAAGCTGGGCGTCGACATCCAGCCTGTGGGCTCGTGCGCCATCGGCGGCCTTTCGATGATGCTTCATCCACAGACCAAGCGCTTGGGCGACATGGCGGCGGGAACGGTCGTGGTGCGCGACCGCACCGGGCAGCCCATCCCCGAAGACAACCCCGCCGCCGCCGACGCGCCCAGCCTGGGGCGCCCGCGGCTGGCCGACGACGAGTTCGCGGCCGTGTCGATGTTCGTCTCGCGCCGGCTTTCACTGGACGGGCACGTGCGCGCCGAGCTGTCGCGCAAGCTGATGGCGCGCGTGGAGCATCACGTGGCCGACGACCCGCGCCGGATGCAGGTGAGCCCCGACGCGTACCTGTGCACGCTCCACGCGGACGAGACGGCGCGGCGGCAGGCCTCGGGCGCCGGGGGGCGCGCGGGGACGGCGCAGGCCACGGCCCTCGTGCGGCGGCAGCGGGAAGAGTGGAACGAGTACCAGAAGATGCTGGAGATGGCGCGCAAGCAGGGTCTCGACAAGCTGGGCGAAACCCGCGTGTCGCGCTTCGCCACCCTGTACCGCGGCGTGGCGGCAGACCTGGCGCGCGCCCGCACCTACGGCGGCTCGCAGGAGCTGCTGTACTCGCTGGAGCGCATCGTGGGCAGCGGCCACAACCTGTTCTACCGCCCGCCCGTGCGCTCGTGGCGCCGCTTCCGGGTGTTCCTGGCCGGCGGGTTCGCCGCGCTGGCCCGCCGGCTGTGGCGGCCCATCACCGTGGCGCTGGCGCTGTTCTACGTGCCCGCCGTGCTCAGCTTCGCCGCCATCCGCACGCAGCCCACGCTGGCGCGCGAGATGATCCCCGCCGAGATGATCGCCCGGGCCGAGAACGCGGCGGCCAAGGAGGCGCGGGGCGAGGGGTACTACGACGTCACCGAGGTGGAGATGCCCGGGATGGCGAGCAGCCTGATCAGCAACAACGTGGGGGTTACGTTCACGGCCTTCGCGGGGGGCATCCTGGCCGGGGCGGGAACGGTGCTGATCCTGGTGTTCAACGGGCTTCACCTGGGCTCGGTGGCCGGGCTGTTCGCGAACCAGGGGCAAAGCCTTCATCTGTGGACCTTCGTCGCGGGCCACGGGGTGATCGAGATCACCGCCATCTGCATCGCGGGCGGTGCCGGGCTGTGGCTGGGCTCCGCCATCCTGTTCCCCGGCCGCCTCACGCGGCGCGAGGTGCTGCAGCGGCGCGCGCGCGAGGCCGTGTCGCTGATCGGCGGAACCGCCGTCATGCTGATCATCGCCGGGCTGATCGAGGGGTTCATCAGCACCTCGCCCCTGCCGACCGCCATCAAGTTCACGCTGGCCGCCATCTTCGGGCTGGCGATGGTCTGCTACTTCGCCCTGGCCGGCCACGGCGAACGGTACCAGGCCGACGCCGACGCCGCGGCCGAGCGCGATGCAAAGCCGGCGGCGCCCCGGCCCGCCGCCGCGTGACTCACTTTCCTGCACCGCACATGAACCGGATCCACCTTCGCCTCTCCGCCGCCGCGCTGCTCTCCCTGGCCGCCTGCCAGGACGACGGCGGGGCCGGCCGCCCCGCATCGGCCGATTCCACCACCATCGCAGCGGCCGATTCCGTTCCGCGCGACACGGCCCCGGCCGCCCCCGCGCCCCCGGCGGACACCGCCGCGCGCACGAGCGCGCCGTCCGCGGACGCGGACCTCACCGGGACGGTGACGAAGCTCGGCGAGCGGCGCTACACGATCGATGGCCGCACGCGCGGGGCTACGACGGTGCAGCTGACGGTGGAGGATGGGCACGACGTGCTCTACGGCCCTGTCGACGTTCCCGTCACCGGCGGCAGCTTCCGCGCGGAGGTCACGCTGGAGCCCACGCAGCGGCGCACCGTCTACGCCTACCTGTCCGACCCGGCTGGAAAGCGCCAGTGGGTGGTTCCCATTCCGCTGGACAGCGCGCGCGTGGCCATCGACGCAAAGCCCGAAGGCTCCTGATCGGAACGCCGCAGCCGTCTTCCGCGAGGGGTGCGCACGGCGTATGCTACCGGCGGGCCAAGCATCGGAAACCGAGCGGAAAAGCAGACCGTGAGCGAGACGGACGGGCGGGAGCAGGCGGCGGGGCGCGCGTCGCTGGAGGGGGTGGTGGTGGTCCTGTGGCAGACACAGGACTACGTGAACATCGCGGGAACCATCCGCGCGATGAAGAATTTCGGCCTTTCGCGGCTGCGGCTCATCCAGCCGGCGCTGTGGGACCCGTGGCGCATCGAGGGGATCGCCCACGGCACCCACGACCTGGTGGAGCGCACGGAGATCCACGACTCGCTGGAAAGCGCGCTGGGCGACTGCTCGTACGTGATCGGGATGACGGCCCGCTCGCGCCGGGCCAAGCGCGCCGTCACCCGCCCGCGCGAGATCGCGCCGGAGCTGCTGGTGCGCGCGCGCCAGTCGGTGGCGGGGGAGGGCGGGCCCGTGGCGCTGCTGTACGGGCGCGAGGACCACGGGCTGAGCAACGAGGCGCTGGACATGTGCCACCGCACCTGCATCATCCCCACCTCCGAGCACTCGTCGCTGAACCTGGCGCAGGCGGTGCTGGTGATGGCGTACGAGATGTGGATGGAGGCCGAGGGCGCCGACCAGGCGTTCCGCGCCCCCCGCCGCGGTGACGCTCCCCCGGCGGACGTGGCCGCCCTGGAGCGCCTGTTCGACGACACGGAGCGCGCGCTGTGGGCGGTGGACTTCTTCAAGGCGCGGCAGACGGAAACGGTGATGAGGACCCTCCGCGAGCTGGTGCGCCGTGCCGACCCCGACATGCGCGAGGCGGGCTTTCTCCGCGCGATCTTCATCGAGGTGGTGAAGTACGTCCGCCGCATCGGCGGTCTGCCACCCGAGGCCGAGCCCCGCGACTTCCGCTCGGCGCCTCCGCCGGTGGACGGCGAATAGAAATAAGCAGAGACATGAAAGCGCGCCGGACCTGTATCCAGGTTTCGGCGCGCTTCTTCGTTGGGGGCCCCTCCCCCGGCCCCTCCCCGCACGGTACTGCTGTGCGGAGAGGGGGGAACTTCGATCGGGGTTCGACGAGGTTCGGTGCATGCCTCTGGGAGCCCCCTCCCCCCGGCCCCCATCCCCCGCTTCGCAGGGGAGGGGGAGACCTGAACTGCGCCCCGGCTGGCCTGGTGCACTCGGGCGTGCGTGCAGTCCGCGAAGGCGGACTTTGGGCCGTCGTTGCCGCGACTTCAGTCGCCCCAGCAGGGCCTGGGCCAGCTCAGCCCTTCGCAGCCTCGACTTGCGCGGTCGACGCGTCCTGCGGCGGCGCCTCGTCCGCCGAGCCCGAGACGATGACCACGGGAGCCACGGGAACGCCGGTTGCGATGATGGCGTCAGCGGGCACCTCCGGTACGTCCGGCTCGGCCGGCGCCACGGCCGGGCTCGCGGGGGCGGGGGCAGGCGTGTCCTGCGCGCCGCTCTCGGGAACCAAGCTGCGGATCAGGTCCTGCACCTGCTGCTTCACATCGGCGCCCGCCGCGATCTGCTCCTGGAGCTGCACCAGCTTGCCCGCCACGACCAGCCGCGCCTGCACCGCGTCTTCCTGCGCCCGGGCCGCCACGGCCTGCTCGCGGATGGCCGCCTGCTCCTTCTGCCCGCCGCTGAACAGGTCTTCCAGCGTCTCCACCAACCGGTTCAGAATCCGATACACCGCCTGGGCCGAGAACCCGCCCAGCAGCGCGATGGTCGGCTTCGCCAGGACCTGCGCATCCGCGCTGTCGATCCCCTCCGTCGGCACCATCGCGACCAGGATGAATCCCGCGACCACGCCCAGGAACACCTTGATCCAGTACGCCGGCGCATCGTCCGGATCGAACGTGCCCTTCGAGATGGTTTCGTTGATCTGGAAGAGCACGGCGAATGAAGCTCCGACGCCGGCGGCGGCCAGCCAGTAGACGTTCTCGACGAATGCATGCGCGACTTGCGACATCTGCGCCTCGCCGCCGCCAGGGCTGACCACGATCAGGTGGTAGATGCTGAACACGATGAAGGCCAGCACGCAACCCATCGAGAACAACACCAGCTGCCGGACGACGGAAACCGGGCCCAGCGATCCGAGCCGGCTGGGCGCCTGGTGGCTGCGGTCCAGCAGGTAGAGCGTGGACGGGCTCGCGGGAGCCACCAGCTTGGCCAGCCGCTCGTGGATGGTCGCGAGCGCGGCCAAGTCGATCGGCTGGCCGACGTTGCGCGCCGACTCGTAACCCGCCGCGGCCTGCACCAGGGCGGCGGGTGCGCGCATTCCCTTGCCCACCAGGTGGCGGACCATGGAGCACGATTCGTCGACGAGCTGGTCCTGGAGTGTGGGCGCGGAAGGCCCGGTGTTGGTCGGCATTGGCGGGATGGCGCTGGAGGGCAGATGCAGCGGAGATTTCTCTATTGTAATGGCCGTGACGGGAAAGGGGAACACTTGTGTTCGGAGGAGTGCCTGAATCGAGCGAGGCGCCCCCGGTCCGGGGACGCCTCTCGATGGATGACCCAGGCTGCGTGTGGGCTCAGCGCAGGTTCGATCCCCGCACCCGCACGTGCCCCTCAAACACCACGCCGTCCTGCCGAACCGCCTCACCGTTGTGGATCACGCGGACGTGGTACACCCCCGGGTCGAGCCCTGTGATCACGCCCTGGTACGCCTGGGTGCTCAACGCGGTGAAGCAGCCGGTCGGCTCCTGGCCCTCCACCCTCAGCGTCAGCTCGCGCCCGGCGCCCTGGAGGGAACCCTGCAGCGTGCCCGTCGTGCATGGAAAGGTGAAGAGGCCGTTCACGCGGATGGTGCCGCCGTCACTCATCACCTGCGGCACCACCGGCTCGGCCGCCGACGGCGCGACGGAGGCGGTGAAGGTCAGCTGCTCATCGGAAACGAGCGTGGCGTCGCTCTCACATGAGGCGAGCAGGAGCGCGGCGGCAAGCAGGGCGATTCGTTTCATGGTGCGCGATGTGTCTGGTCGTGTCCGAGGGTCGGCTTCTGCTTCGAGGTGGAGAACGTGCGAGCGCCCGCCGGGCTGACACACGCCCGGCCAAGTTGTGCCACCCGTGGCCCTGCCGTAGCTTTGCGGAATGATGAGACGCCGCATTCCCGTCGCGATCCTTGCCGCGGCCGTCACGCTGGCGGCCGCGCCCCGTCCCGCCCCCGCGCAGGACGCCGGCTCCGAGTACCGCGGAGCCGCGGCGCTGGGGCTTTCGCTGCGCCGCCTGGGCGTCAGCAAGCGCGTGCTGATGGTGGGCGCGCACCCCGACGACGAAGACACCCAGCTCCTGGCCCGCTTGGCGCTGCAGGAAGGCGCCGACGTCGCGTACCTGTCGCTGACGCGCGGCGAGGGCGGGCAGAACGGCATCGGGCCGGAGCTGGGCGCGGGGCTGGGGCTGCTGCGCACCGAAGAGCTGCTGGCCGCCCGCCGCGTGGACGGCGCGGAGCAGTTCTTCAGCCGCGCGTACGACTTCGGCTTCAGCAAGTCGGCCGACGAGGCCTTTCGCCACTGGCCGCGCGAGGAGCTGCTGCGCGACGTGGTGCGGGTGATCCGCCAGTACCGGCCCGACGTCATCGTCACCGTGTTCAGCGGAACGCCGCGCGACGGCCACGGGCAGCACCAGGTGTCGGCCATGGTGGCGCACGACGCGTTCACCGCCGCGGGCGATCCCGCGCGCTTTCCCGAGCAGATCGCCCAGGGGCTGCGCCCGCATCACGCGGCCAAGCTGTACCAGTCGCTGCGCGGGCGTGCGGACGGCGCCACGGTGCAGGTGCGCGTCGGGGAGTTGGACCCGCTGATCGGCCGGTCGCCCTTTCAGCAGGCCATGGCCAGCCGTTCGCGCCACCGCTCGCAGGACATGGGCGCGCCGGAACTGCCGGGTGCCCGCACCAACTACCTGCGCCGCGTCTTTCCCGAGGGCGCCGGGCCGGAGCCGTCCATCTGGGCGGGCATCGACACCACCTTCGCCCCCAGCGAGCGTCCCGAGTCCGCCGCCGCGCGCGGGCTGCTGCGCTATCACCAGTCGGTGGAGGCGCTGCGGGCGCGGTTCAACCCGCTGGAGCCGTCTGCCTTGGCCGCCGGCCTCGCGGACGCGCTCGTCACGCTCCGGCAGGCGCGCGCGGCCATCCCGGCGAGCAACGGCACGGCGGACCTGGTGTTCGCCATCGACGAAGAGATCCGCCAGGCCCAGGCCGCGGCCATGCAGGCGGCGGGTGTGGTGGTGGATGCGGTGGCGAGCGACGCACGCATCGCCCCGGGCGAGGCGTTCACGCTGGACCTGACGGTGTGGAATGGCGGCCCGGGCCCCCTCAGCGTCCGCGTCCTGCAGCCGGAGCTTCCAGCGGGGTGGAACGCCGCGCCGGTGGACTCCGCCTCGCGTCCCGCGGGATCCGTCATCGCCCCGGGCGAGCTGTACGTCCGCCGTTTCCGTGTGACGGTGCCGGCGGACGCGGCGCTCACCGAGCCGTACTTCCTGCGCCAGCCGCTGGAAGGCGACCTGTACCGCTGGCCGCGGAACGACTCCGCGCTCGCCCATCCCTTCGAGCACGCCCCGGTGCGGGCGCGCGCCGAAGTCGTCATGGGCGCGCGGGGCGCGGACGCGGCGATGGAAACCGTGGCGGACGCCACGTTCCGCGAGGTCGATCCGCGCCAGGGCGAGCTGCGGCGGCCGGTGATGATGGTGCCCGCCGTGTCGGTGCTTCTCGATCCGCCGGCGCGCGTGCTGTCGACCGCATCGGGCCGGCCGCTGGAGTACACGGTGCGGCTCGCGTCCGAGGCGCCGGCGGGGATCAGCGGCACGCTGCGGCTGGACGTTCCCGAGGGCTGGAGGATTCGCGAGGGCGCCGTGCCGGTGCGCTTCACCCGGCCGGGCGAGGTGCGCGAGGTGCGCTTCACCATCCACACGCCCGCGGGCACGGTGGCGGGAGACTATCCGGTCGCCGCCGTCTTCCAGGCGGAGGACGGGCGCCGCTTCACCCGCGGCGTGCAGATGATCGACTATCCGCACGTGCGCGCCCGGCCGCTGTACCACGCCGCCACGTCGCGCGTGCGGGCGTTCGACGTGCGCGTGCCCGCGGGGCTGCGCGTGGCCTACATCGAGGGCGCGGGCGAGGAGGGGCCGCGGTTCCTGCAGAACCTGGGCATCACCCCCGAGCTGCTGGATGCGGACGACCTGGCCGAGGGAGACCTGTCGCGCTTCGACGTGATCGTGGCCGGCAGCCGCGCGTACGAGGTGCGCACGGACCTGATGGCGCACAACCAGCGTCTGCTGGACTGGCTTGCGCGCGGCGGCACGATGATCGTGCAGTACAACAAGTACGAGATCGTGGAGGGGCGGTTTACGCCGTACCCCATCACCATGGCGCGCCCGCACGGCCGGGTGACGGACGAGGCCTCGCCGGTGCGCACCATCGACCCCGCGCATCCCGTGCTGACCGCGCCCAACCGCATCGGGCCGGCGGACTGGGAGGGATGGGTGCAGGAGCGCGGGCTGTACTTCGCCCAGACGTGGGACCCGGCGTACACGCCCGTGCTGGAGATGGGCGACCCCGGCGATGCGCTGCGCGGCGGGCTGCTGGTGGCGCGGCACGGGCAGGGAACGTACGTGTACACGGGGCTGGCGTTCTTCCGCCAGTTTCCGGAGGGCGTGCCCGGCGCCTATCGCCTGTTCGCCAACCTGCTGGCGCTGGGCGCCCGGGAAGGCGCGGCCACACCCCGCAGACCTTGAGGCGCCGATGTCCATCGAAACGCATGACGAGCTGGAGGGGATGAAGCGCGCGGGGCGCGTCGTGCGGATGGTGATCCGGGCGATGGAAAAGGCGTTGCGCCCCGGCGTGACTACGGCCGAGCTGGACGAGGTCGGGGGCCGGGTGATGCACCGCGAGGGGGGACGCTCGGCGCCGAAGATGGTCTACGGGTTTCCGGGCGAGGTGCTGATCAGCGTGAACGACGAGGTGGTGCACGGCATTCCGGGGAGCCGCGTGATCCAGGCCGGCGACCTGGTGAAGCTGGACGTGACGGTGGACAAGGACGGCTACGTGGCCGACGCCGCCGTAACGGTGCCGGTGGCCCCCGCGCCGGAGCGCGCGCTGAAGCTGGCGGCGTGCGCACGGGCCGCGTTCGCCCGGGCGATGGAGGTGGCGCGCGTGGGGAACCGCGTGAACGACATCGGCCGGGCGGTGGAAGACGAGGTGCGCCGCCGGGGCTTCCGCGTGATCCGCGACCTGAACGGCCACGGCATCGGCCGGACGATCCATGAAGAGCCCAGCATTCCCAACTACTTCGATCCCCGCCTCACGCGTAGGCTGACGGAGGGGCTGGTGATCACGGTGGAGCCGATCGTGGGAGAAACGTCGGGCCGCTTCGTGGAGGACCCCGACGGCTGGACCCTGCGCACGGAGGACGGCGGACTGGCCGCGCACTACGAGCACACGCTCGTGATCACGCGAGGCAAGCCGATCCTGCTGACGGCCGCCTGAGCGCTCCCAAGACGACGGAGCGCCAGTGCCTGTCATCCTGAGGCCCAGGCGCACGGAAGCGGCCCGCAGCACCGACTTCGCGGGCCGAAGGATCTAGCGGCGGCAGGGAAACAAGTCCGGGCGCGGCAGCGGTGAGGAGGCCGAGGCCTCGGCTGCCGTGGTGCCCTCACCCGGCCGCGCTGACACGCGTGCCACCCTCTCCCACAAACAGCGTGGGCGAGGGGGTACACTTCGGGACTGGGGTGTGGACAGGCAGGCCCGGTGCTCGGGCCGGCGCCCCCCATCCCCAGCCCTTCCCCCGCAAACAGCCGCGGGGGAAGGGAGCCAGTTCGTTGCGCGAGGCCAGCCGAAGCGTGGTTCAGGTCTCCCCCTCCCCTGCGCAGCGGGGGACGGGGGCCGGGGGGAGGGGGCTCCCAAGGCATGCGCCGGCAGCCAGCCTCACCCGGTGTGACGTTCTCCCCTCTCCCGGCGCAGTTTGCCGGGGGAGGGGCCGGGGGAGGGGCCCGCCGCGGCACGCGCCGAAGCCGGTCGAACCCCCACCGCAGTTCCCCTCTCTCCCGCGCCGTTTGCGGGGAAGAGGCCGGGAGAGGGGGGCTTTTCGCAGTTCGAACCTGGATCGACCAACCATGCTGACCACCGCCCGCGGGCTTTCCATCCTGGCACTCGCCGCCCTCACCACCGCCTGCGGCGGCGGCGACGGCCGGCAGGTGCTCACCGTGTACTCGCCGCACGGGCGCGAAATGCTGCAGGCGTTCGAGAAGCGCTTCGAGGCCGCGAACCCCACCATCGACCTGCAGTACGTCGACATGGGATCGCAGGAGGTGTTCGACCGCGTCCGCTCGGAGAAGGCGAACCCGCAGGCCGACGTGTGGTGGGGCGCCCCGGCCAACATGTTCGAGCAGGCCGCCGCCGACTCCATGCTGCAGCCCTTCACCCCGTCGTGGGCCACGGCCGTCCCCGCCGAGGCGAAGGACCCGGAGGGATACTGGTTCGGCACCTACATCACCCCCGAGGTGATCGCGTACAACACGCAGGTGGTGTCCGCCGCCGAGGCACCCAAGGACTGGGACGACGTGCTCGATCCCAGGTGGAAGGGCAAGGTGCTCATCCGCGATCCCATGGCCAGCGGCACCATGCGCACCATCTTCGGCATGGTGGTGCAGCGCGGCCTCCGCGCCACCGGTGATACGGCGCAGGGGTTCCAGTGGCTTCGCCGGCTGGACGCCAACACCAAGCAGTACGTCCTCAATCCCACCATGCTGTACCAGATGCTGGCGCGCCAGGAAGGGCACGTGACGCTCTGGGCGCTGCCGGACATCGAGATGGTGCGCGCCCAGTACCCGATCGAGTATACCATCCCCACCAGCGGCACCCCGCTGATCGTGGATGCGGTCGCCATCGTGCGCGGCGCGCCGAACGCGGAGGCGGCCAAGGTTTTCGTGGAGTACATCGGCGGGAACGCCGCGCTGGTGCCGGCCGTGCGCGAGTTCTTCCGGCTCCCGGCGCGCACCGACTTTCCGCAGGACAGCATGCCTCCGCGCCTCCGAGCCGCCCAGGAGAAGCTGGTTGCCGAGCCGATGGACTGGAAGCTCCTCCAGGAGCGCGGCAACGAGTGGATGCGCCACTGGGACGAGAACGTCCGCAACCGCGGTGCACGGTAATCCTTAATCGGAGTAGCCCATGCGCGGCATCGTACGGATAATCAACGACAACAGCGGTCTCGCAGCCGTTGAGCTGGATGTGGATGATTGGACCATCTTTGAACCATTAGGCGCATCTGATGCCGACCTCGACGACGTTGTTACAGGAAATTTGACTTCTCTCGGATCTAATACATGGATAAACGAAACGCGACACCAGCGTTTCTCCGTGTATGTCCAAGATATCCATGCCAGTGCGGAGGTTGCGCTTCGTACTGTCCGCGGGTTCTAAATGCCTGATATATACTCCTCTGAAATACTCGTGCTGGACGGCCTCACCCGCCGGTTTGGCGAGACGACGGCGGTGGATGCGGTGTCGCTGCAGGTGCCCGCGGGCGAGTTCCTGACGCTGCTGGGCCCCTCCGGCTGCGGAAAGACGACGACGCTGCGGATGATCGCCGGCTTCGAGCATCCCACGGCGGGCCGCATCGTCCTGGGCGGGCGCGAGGTGACGGCCCTGCCGCCGCAGAAGCGCGACGTGGGGATGGTCTTTCAGAACTACGCGCTGTTCCCCCACCTGGACGTGTGGGAGAACGTGGCGTTCGGCCTCAAGTCGCGCGGCGACCGCAAGGACGTCGTGGGGCCGCGGGTGGAGCGGGCGCTGGGGCTGGTGGAGCTGGCCGGCCACGGCAAGCGCAAGGTGCAGGAGCTGTCCGGCGGGCAGCAGCAGCGCGTGGCGCTGGCCCGCGCGCTGGCGCCCGAGCCGCCGCTGCTGCTGCTCGACGAGCCGCTGAGCAACCTGGACGCCGCCCTGCGCGAGCGCACCCGCGACGAGCTGCGCGCCCTGCTCAAGAGCCTGGGGATGACGGCCATCTTCGTGACCCACGACCAGGAAGAGGCGTTCGCGCTGTCGGACCGCATCGCGGTGATGGAGCGCGGCCGGCTTCAGCAGGTGGGCTCGCCCGAGGAGCTGTACGGATCGCCCGCCAATGCGTTCGTCGCGTCCTTCCTGGGGCGCGCCAACTTCCTGGATGCCACGGTGGATTCGGGGGATGGAGATCGCGCCGTCTGCCGGCTTGCGGGTGGGGCGGCGTGGACCGCGGCGCTCTCGGCGGATGCGCCCCGTGCTCCCGGCGCGCCGCTGCGGGTGATGGTGAGGCCCGAGGGGCTGGAGCTCGCCGGGACCGATGCCGCGGGCGCGCTCCCCGGCCGCGTGCTGGACCGCCGGTACGCGGGATCGGCCACGTTCTACCGCGTGGCGCTGGACGGAGGCCCCGAGGTGCTGATCCACGGTCGTCCGCACGAGGCGTCGGCTGGTGACGCGGTGCGGGTGGCGCTGCATCCGCGTGCCGAGCCGGTGGCGTATCCCGTGGAGGCGCGGTAGGTGGGTCCTCCTCTCCCGGCCCCTCCCCCGCAAACAGCGCGGGAGAGGGCGGGAGAGGGGGAACGTTACACCGGATGGGGGGCTGCCTTTCAGGAAACGCTCAGACGCACTTGTGCGGCCCGCACGAATCCGCGTCGGGGTCGCTGGTGGGATCGGCGGCGCACAGTTCCCAGCACGCCGTCCCCTTCTCGGCTTCGGCGACCACGACGAGGTTGGCGGTTTCGAAGGTCTCGACGTGCAGCGTGTTCAGATCCAGGGCTGTCTTCGTTTTCACGGGTTTTCTCCAGATGAGGGCCAACGCGCGCCGTACGGCGCAATCCGTTGAGTATCGTCGGAAAACGCAAACTCGCAAGGGACATCCCTTCACCCGCGAAGGTTCGCGGTCCCAACGTCCGTGACGTGGCGCGGTTCATGTATTCGGGATCGCCCGAACGCTTCCGGCGGCCTTTCCAAACATCCAGCGAGGATCTTACGTGGATACCGGCACTCCGCGGCGCCCAACGGGGCTGCCTGGCCTCGACGAAGTGCTTCATGGAGGCCTGGTGCCGGAACGCGCGTACCTGGTGCGCGGCGGCCCCGGCACCGGCAAGACCACGCTGGGGCTTCACTTCCTGCTCACCGGCGTGGCGCTGGGCGAGCGGGCGCTGCTGATCACCCTGGAGTCGTCGGAAACGCAGCTTCGCAGCGACGCGGAAGCGCAGGGGCTGGACCTGTCGGGCATCTCCTTCCTGGACCTGAGCCCCACCCGCGAGTTCTTCGCCCAGAACCAGAGCTACGACATCTTTTCCCCGGCCGACGTGGAGCGCGACCCCACCACGCGGCAGATCGTGGAAACCATCGAGGGGCTCAAGCCGCAGCGGGTGTTCGTCGACGCGGTCACCACGCTCCGCTACCTGGCCCCCGACGCCTTCCAGTTCCGCAAGCAGGCGCTGTCGTTCGTCCGCTACCTGGTGGAGCACGGCGCCACGGTGCTGCTGAGCTCCGAACCCACCGACAGCGTTCCCGACGACGACCTGCGCTTCATGAGCGACGGGATCATCGACCTCGAAATCTCTGCCGAGCACGGCGTGCTGCGCCGGTACCTGAGCGTCAGCAAGCTGCGCGGGTCTGACTTCGAGGGCGGCCGCCACTCCATGCGCCTGACCGCGGCCGGCATGGAGGTGTACCCGCGCCTGGTGCCCGCCGCGCACGAGCGGCCCTTCGATCCCGAGCCCATCCCCTCCGGCATCGGCGAGCTGGACGAGATGCTGTGCGGGGGCATCGAGCGCGGCACCATCACCATCCTGAGCGGCCCCAGCGGTGTGGGAAAGACCACGCTGGGCATGCAGTTCATGAAGGAGGCGGCCACCCGCGGCGAGCGCTCGGTGGTGTACGCGTTCGAGGAGGGGCTGGAGACGCTGCTCCACCGCTGCGACAACGTGGGCATCTCCGTGCGTGACATGATGGCCGACGGGTCGCTCCACGTGGTGGAGATCGAGCCGCTGCGCTTTTCGCCCGGCGAGTTCGCGCTGATGGTGCGCCGCGAGGTGGAAGACCGCGGGGTGCGGATCGTGATGATCGACGGCGTCTCGGGATACCGACTCACGCTGGCCGGCGACGACCTGGTGACGCACCTGCACTCGCTGGGGCGCTACCTGAAGAACATGGGCGTCACCGTGCTGCTGGTGAACGAAACCGATTCGATCACCGGCGACTTCCGCGCGACCGACATCGGCGTCAGCTACCTGTGCGACAACCTCATCTTCCTTCGCTACCTGGAGATGGGGGGCGAGCTGCGCAAGGCGGTGGGCGTGCTGAAGAAGCGGCTCAGCGACTTCGCCAAGACGCTGAGGGAAATCGAGGTCACCTGCGACGGGGTGCAGGTGGGCGCCCCCCTCGTGGGGCTTCGCGGCGTGCTGACCGGCATGCCGGAGCGGGTGAGCCACGACGAGCCCGCGCGCGAATGAACGGCGCGCCCGTCGCGGACCCCGCCCGCGCCACGCCCGAGGCGACGCGCCCGCCGGAGGGGCGCGGCAGCCGCATCCTCCTGCTCCTGGACCAGCCCGAGAACCGCTCGCTGCTGGCCTGCGAGCTGTCGCGCGACTACGCGGTGGTGCCGGCGGAAGACGATGAGGCGCTGGACGGCGACTTCGACCTGTGCGTGCTCGACGGCCGCGCGCTGGACCGCCTGTGGGAGCGGGTGCAGCGCCGGAAAACGGCCGAGCACCCGGCCTTTCTTCCCGTGCTGCTGGTGACCTCGCGGCCGGGGGTGAAGATGATCACCCGCCACGTGTGGCGCAGCGTCGACGAGCTGATCGTGGCCCCCATCGAGCGCCCCGAGCTGCGGGCGCGGGTGGAGATCCTGCTGCGCGCACGGCGGCTGTCGCTGGAGCTGCGCCGCCGCGCGGAGGAAGCGCGCGCCCTTGCACAGCGGCTGGAGCAGCGGGCGGCCGAGATGCAGGCCCAGTCCGAGGCGCTGGAGCGGCGCACCCGCGAGCTGCAGGCCACGACCGAGCAGCTGGAGGAGCGCACCGGCGCGGCCGAAGAGGCCAACCGCGCCAAGAGCCAGTTCCTGGCCACCATGAGCCACGAGCTGCGCACCCCCCTGAACGCCATCGGCGGGTACGCCGACCTCATCGAGATGGGCATCCGCGGGCCCGTCAGCGAGCAGCAGCGCGACGATCTGGCGCGCATCCAGGCCAGCCAGCGGCACCTGCTGGGGCTGATCAACGAGGTGCTGAACTACGCCAAGCTCGAGACGGGCACCGTCCACTACCAGATCGGCGAGGTGACCGTGAGCTCCGCCCTCGCCTCCGCCGAGGCCCTGGTGGCGCCGCAGGCGCAGGCCAAGGGGCTGGCGCTGGAGGTGGAGACGTGTGAGGACGACTTCGTCGTGTGCGCCGACGAAGAGAAGCTGCGCCAGATCCTGGCGAACCTGCTTTCCAACGCCGTAAAGTTCACGGATGCCGGCGGAACGGTGACGCTGCGCTGCGACTCGGTGGGCCCCAACGCCGTGTTCGTGGTCGCCGACACGGGAATGGGCATTCCGCCGGACAAGCTCGACGCCATCTTCGAGCCGTTCGTGCAGCTGCGCTCGGACCTTACGCGCACCGCCGAGGGAACGGGGCTGGGGCTGGCCATCAGCCGCGACCTGGCGGTGGGCATGCGCGGCGACCTGACGGCCGAGAGCGCACCCGGGCGGGGAAGCACCTTTACGCTCACCCTGCCGCGCGCGACGACCTAGGAAAACCTCGTCTCACGCGGAGGCGCGGAGGTCGCGGAGAACTGCGGAACTCTTCCGACTCCTCCGCGGCTCTCGCTTTTTCTTCCGCGGCTCCGCGTGAAAGCCTTCTCGATAGCCGGATGAGCGAACGCAACCATATACAGCGCACCTCGCGCGGCACCCTGGCGCTGATGGCGGCGGTGGCCTTCGTGCTGCTGTGGCTGGTGCTGTACCCCAACCTGTTCGTGCTGGCCGACAGCGTGCTCGACGGCGGGCGCTTCACCACCGAGCACTACGCGCGCTTCCTGGGCAGCCGCTCGGAGCGCGAGGCGCTGTGGAACAGCGTGTGGATCTCCCTGGCCAGCGTGGTCCTTTCCGCGCTGATCGGGGTTCCGCTGGCCTTTCTCTTCGCCCGGCGCGACTTTCCCGGCCGGCGGGTGCTGGGCGCGCTGGCGGCCATGCCCGTGCTGCTTCCCCCGCTGGTGGGAACCATCTCCTTCCTTTTCCTCTACGGCGAAAGCGGGTTCCTGACCCGCGGGGTGCAGGCGCTGTTCGGAATGGACCAGGCTCCGTGGCGGATGAGCGGCGCGTGGGCGGTCCTGCTGGTGCACGCGTACACGATGTACGTCTACTTCTACCTGTTCACCTCCGCAGGGCTGTCGCGGCTGGATTCCGGCTACGCCGAGGCCGCCGCGGCCCTGGGCGCCGGGTGGTGGACCACCATGCGCCGCGTCACCCTGCCGATGCTGGCTCCCGCGCTGGGCGGCGCCGCGCTGCTGGTGTTCATGACGTCGATGGCGTCGTTCAGCGCGCCGTACGTGTTCGGGGGCGGCTTTCGAGTGCTCACCACGCAATTGTTCAACAGCAAGCTGAACGGCGAGGACGGGCTGGTGGCGGTGGAGGCCGTGGTGCTGGCCGCCGCATCAATGCTGTTCCTGGTGCTGCTTCAGCGCTACGAGAGCAGCCGCGAGTACACCGGTGCCGGCAAGGGGCTGTCTGCGGCGCCGCCGGCGGCGGGCGGGCGGGGGCGGATGCTCTCCCTCGCGGCGACGGCGCTGGTGGGCTTCCTTCTGCTCCCCCATGCCACGGTGCTGTTGATCTCGTTCGTCCCGGAGGGCACGTGGACCACGCAGACGCTCCCGCCCTCGTACTCGGCCGAGAACTACACGCGGCTGTTCGGCGATTCGCAGCGGCTGGTGCCCATCCTCAACTCGCTGCGCATGGCGACGGTGGCTACCATCGCCAACGTCATCTTCGCCTACGGCGCGGCCTGGCTGATGTCGCGGAAAAAGCTGCGCGGGCGCGGGCTGGTGTCGGCGCTGGTGGCGCTGCCGTGGGCGCTTCCGGGCACGGTGCTGGCCATCGCGCTGGTGTTCACCTTCAACGTGCACCAGCCGCTGGCCGGCCGCTTCGTGCTGGTGGGCACCTTCGCCATCCTGCCGCTGGCGTATTTCATCCGCAACATTCCGCTGGTCACGCGCGCCGCGCTCGCCAGCTTCCGGCAGATGGACCCCGCGCTGGAAGAAGCTGCCGCCTCGCTGGGCGCCTCGCGCTGGACGACGGCGCGGCGTGTGGTGCTGCCGCTGGTGCTTCCCGGGCTGGCGGCGGGGGCGCTGCTGGCCTTCGTGACGGCGCTGGGCGAGTTCGTCGCCAGCATCCTGCTGTACACGCACCGCACGCGGCCCATCTCGGTGGAGATGCTTTCCAGCCTGCGCGGCTTCGACTTCGGCGGCGCCGCGGCGTACGGGGTGATCCTGATCGTCCTGGTGGGCGTGGTCTTCGCATTCGGGCACAAGAACGTCGCGGGGGGATAGGGATCGTTTCGAACGGGCACGGTGCGGGCCCCGAGGCGCCCCCCATCCCCAACCCTTCCCCCGCAAACAGCCGCGGCGGAAGGGAGCCAGCCCGGCGCGTCACCCCGGCCGAAGCGGCACAGCCTGTCATCCTGAGTCTTTCACCGTCCTCCGGCCGACCCTGAGGGATGAAAAGGGCTCGCGGGCGCCGTTTATGATTTGGACG
Source organism: Longimicrobium sp. (assembly GCF_036388275.1). Taxonomy (NCBI): domain Bacteria; kingdom Pseudomonadati; phylum Gemmatimonadota; class Longimicrobiia; order Longimicrobiales; family Longimicrobiaceae; genus Longimicrobium; species Longimicrobium sp. Next base: position 10,781 of record NZ_DASVSF010000108.1, on the reverse strand, counting down.
AATTGGACTTTTTCTATTCAGGCCCAGGCGCACCGCACTCGCCCGTACGCCACCCCACGCGGGCCGAAGGATCTTGCCGCGGAAGGGAAACAAGCCCGGGCGCGGCAGCGGGCACGAAGCCCAGGGACTCGGATGCCCGGCATGGGAGCGCGGACACCCTGTCTGGGACCCACCCCTGCACGAGCAGAGACCTCGGCCCCCGCTGGGGCGAATGAATTCGCTGCAACAACCACACGAAGTCCACCTTCGTGGACTGGCTTGCCCTGGCGCGAGTTGCAATCTGGTGCGCGCCTGAAATCTGGTGCAGTTCTCCCCTCTCCCGCTTGCGGGAGAGGGGCCGGGGGAGAGGGCAGCCGCGGCATGCGCCGGCCCCGTTCGAAATGCCTCGACCCTGCGGCCTCTGCACTGATGCCCGCTGCCGCGCCCTGGGTGGTACGTGTACGCGGTTAGATCCTTCGGCGCGCGAGGTCTGGCGTACGGGATGGGACGGTGCGCCTGCGCCTCAGGATGACAGGGCCGTGTGTGCGCCGAAAGTGTGGACGCGCACGACACTGGCTCCCTTCCCCCGCGCAGTTTGCGGAGGAAGGGCTGGGGATGGGGGGCACCGGCCGACGCGCCGAACCTGGCCGATACACGATCGAAGTTCTCCCCGCTGGCCCGCGCGATGCAGCGCATCCATCCAGTCCAGCTTCGCCGCACCACTCCTCACGCAGGGGCGCCGCGCATGGTTCCAACCCTCGTCCGAAGCGCAGTTCTCGCGGGTGCCGTCCTCGTCCCGTTCACCGCATCCGCGCAGGCCCGGCTCACCGCGGGCAGCGCGCCTCCCGCCAGCGTGCAGAGCGTGGATTCGGGCGCCGTGCTGCGCCAGGCGCGGAGCGCGCAGTCGGCGTTCGAGCAGTTTCGGTACCGCTACATCCCCATCAGCCACAGCGGCGTGGGCAGCTCGCAACGGTGCGACCACCGGGTGGGCCGGTTCTGCTTCTGGCTTGACGACGACAACGAGCAGGACCCGCCGCCCGAGCACCGCCGGGTGCCGCCCCGCCGTGCGGAGCTGATCGCGGCGCTGGACCGGGCGGCGGCCGCGCTGCCCGGCGACGGGTGGATCGCCGGGCAGCGCGTGCGCTACCTGTCAGAGGCGGGGCAGGCGGAGCGGGCCGTCGCCGCCGCGCGCGAGTGCCGCGCCCAGCCGTGGTGGTGTGCCGCGCTGGAAGGGTACGCACTTCACGACGCCGGCCGCTTCGCCGAGTCCGAGGCCGCGTTCGGTCGCGCGTTCGGCACCATGCCCGCCGCCGAACGCGAGGAGTGGACGGACCTTCTGCCACTGCTTCCCCCGGATGGGGGCCGCGCCTGGCGCCGCGCGAACGCGGCCGAGCGCGAGGCGCTCGCCCGGCGAGTGTGGTGGCTGGCCGACCCCCTGTGGTCGGAGCCGGGGAACGACCGCTGGACGGAGCACGCCACCCGCTGGGTGTTCCACCGCATGCAGCAGCGCGCCCGGATCACCGAGGGACTGCCGTGGGGGGCCGACTCGGGCGAGCTGCTGGTGCGCTATGGCCGCCACGTGTGGTGGGAGCGTTACGTCCGCGGCGCGGGGAGGCAGGACGGGCTGGTCAGCTACGTGAAGCCGCGCACCAGCGAGTTCCTTCCGCCGCTCGCCGCCGCCATGGACCCGGCCCGGCTGGATGAACGGGCGTGGGAGGACGACGGCGTTCCCGACGTCACGCGGTACGCCCCGGTCTACGCCCACCGGTTCGTGCCGCTGCCCCACGACCTCGCCGTCTTCCGGCGGGGCGCGGAGGCCGAGCTGGTGGGCGCGTACGCCATGGAGCGCGACAGCCTTCCGCCCGCGCCCCGCATCCGCGCCGCCCTCGTCACCATGGCCGAAGTGGACGCGCCCGCCCTCGTGGTCCGGGCCACGGGCGACTCGCCGCGGGGCGCGCTGCGGCTGCGGCTGGCGCCGGGGGCCACGGTCGTCAGCCTGGAGGTGCGCGAGGATTCCACGCGCATCGTCGGCCGATGGCGGCAGGCGATGGTGGTGCAGCCCGGCGAGCACGCGTCGGACCTGATGCTGCTCGCCGACGCGCAGGCCCGCCCGGCCACCCTGGACGAGGCCGCTCCCCTGGCCCGCGGCAGCGGCACCGCGGCCCCGGGCGAAACCTTCGCCGTGTTCTGGGAGATGTACGACGTCCCCCCGGGGACGGACAGCATGGGCGTGGCGCTCCAGCTGGTACCGGGGCAGCCCGGATGGGGGCGCAGGCAGCTGGAGGCGGTGGGGCTGGCCCGCGCGGGGCGGGCGGTGAGCATGCGGTGGAACGAGGAGGCGCAGAGCGGCCCCATCGTCGGCCGCTCGCTGGGCGTGAGGCTTCCGCCGGACCTGCGCCCGGGCGAGTACACGCTGGAGGTGGAGGTGCGGGTTCCCGGGCGCGCTCCCGTCGTCATCCGCCGCCCCCTCAGCGTCGCCCGCCCGCGGGAGGACGGAAGACGCTGATCGACGGGGGACGGGCGACTGAAGTCGCTGCAACGACCACACGAAGTCTGCCTTCGCAGACTGGCTGGCCGTGGTGCGAGTTCGGCCCTGTGGCGCGACCGGAGCGTGGTGCAGTTCTCCCCCTCTCCCGCTTGCGGGAGAGGGGGCCGGGGGGAGAGGGCAGCCGGGGACTGCACGGCCGATCTCGAAACGTCTCGCCGCTCGCCAGGGTCGTAACCGACGCGCGGCAGCGGTCACGGAGACCGAGGCCGCCCCAAGCACGGGCAACTGAAGTCGCTGCAACGACGACACGAAGTCCGCCTTTGCGGACTGGCCTGCACTGGCGTGGCGGAGGTCTGGGCGGCGCGCCCGGACTTCTACGGTAGCCGCGGCGCAATCCGAAACCCCGATGCGTCTCGATGGGTGTGTGGCGGATCCCTCCGTCGCTGCCATCCACGTCGTGGCGAGAACGATGGTGTTGCCGCTCGCTCGGGATGACAGGCGCGCTTCGGCAGTTGCGGCGCAAGCGGCGAACTGCAACGAGCTGCTGGACGCGGGGGCGGAACCATTTATATTGCAGCCCGGTAGGACCAGACGGGCTCCGGGCGCCGATCCCCTCGCGCGCCCGTCCTTTCTCTCCCTGCACTTCCCGCGGGACCGCGTTCGCGCCCCACTCTCCCGCTGAACACCCACCTTCGTTCATTCACCGGAATGATGAACCGCACATCCGCTCCGCTGCTGGGCGCCGTCCTGGCGGCCCTCTTGGCATCGTCGCCCGCCGGCGCGCAGCAGGCCATCCGCGCCGGCCAGACCGTCAACGGCTCGCTGGCGGCGTCGGACCCCAAGCTGGATGACGACTCGCACTTCGACCTGTACGTCTACCGCGGCAGGGCCGGCGAGCGCATCACCATCAGCATGAACTCCACCGCCTTCGACGCCATTCTGGCCGGCGGCCCCACGATCCAGGGCGGCCGGGTGCAGACGGCGGACATGGACGACGACGGCGGGGGTGGCACCAACGCCCGCATGGAGGCCACGGTGCCCGCGAGCGGCGTCTACTACTTCCACGCCAACTCGCTTTCCGGCGGGGAGACCGGCGCCTACACCCTCTCGGTGCAGGCCGGCGGCGCGCCCGCCCCCGAGCCCGAGCCCACGCCCACCCCGCGCCGCACCGGCGGGCAGGCGCAGCCGGGCACCATCCGCTCCGGCCAAACGGTCAACGGCCAGCTCGCCGCGTCGGACCCCAAGCTGGGCGACGACTCGCACTACGACCTGTACACGTACCAGGGAACGCCGGGCGAGAACATCGAGATCACCATGACGTCCGCGGCGTTCGACGCCTACCTGGGCGGCGGTCCCGGCGCGAACGAAGCCATCCAGGGCACGGACACGGACGATGACGGCGGCGGCGGAACCGACGCGCGGCTGCGGGTGGAGGTGCCCGCCAGCGGGCGCTACGTGATCCGCGCCAACTCGCTGCGCGGCGACGTGACCGGCGCGTACACGCTGTCGGTGCAGCCGGCCGGGCGCGTGGTGCGCCGCCGCCGCCGCAACGAGCCGCAGCAGGCCGCGGGGAGCTACCCGGCCGTGCGCATCGGCCAAACGGTCAGCGGGCGGCTGGAAGCGTCGGACCCCAAGCTGGACGACGGCTCGCACTACGACGTGTTCACCTACTCCGGCAACCCGGGCGACGAGATCGCCATCACCCTCACGTCCACCTCGTTCGACCCGTACCTGACCCTGGCCCGCATGTCCGGCGGCGACGTGGAGCGGGTGGCGCAGGACGACGACAGCGGGCCGGGAAACAACGCGCAGGTGCGGGCGACGCTCGACCAGAGCGGCACGTACGTGATCATGGCCAACTCGTTCGGTGCCGACGAGACGGGGCCGTACTCGCTGATCGTGCAGCGCGGCGACCAGGTGCCCACCAGCCAGGAGCGGGGCAGCGCGTCGGGAATGGCTTCGCTGCAGGCCGGGCAGCCGGTGACGGGGCGGCTGGAGCGCAGCGACCCCATGCTTTCCGACAGCTCGTACGCCGACAACTTCCTCTACCGCGGTACGCCCGGCGAAGAGGTGCTGGTGACCATGCGCTCGTCGGACTTCGACGCCTTCCTCACCGTGGCGTCGACAGATGGCGAGGACGTGAGCGACGTGCGCCACGACGACGACGGCGGGGGCGGCACCAACTCGCAGCTTCGCGTGCGGGTGAACGAGAACGGGCTGTACCTGGTGCGGGCCAACTCGGTGCAGCCGCGCATCACCGGCTCGTACACCCTGACGGTGGAGCGCGCGCCCGTCGAGGGCAACCGGGGCGGGAACAACGTGCCGCAGGGAAGCACCCGTTCCCAGCTGACGGGCAAGTGGGTGGCCGGCTACCCCGCCGTCCGCAACCCGCAGTACAACACCATGCGCGAGCAGGTGCAGGCCGAGCAGCGGATGGAAGCGTTCGCCCAGCAGCTGAACGCCAACTTCCCGCTGCCCCGCAACGTTCCGCTGCTGTTCAGCGAGTGCGGCGACCCCAACGCCTTCTACAGCCCCAGCGAAGGCCGGGTGACGTTCTGCTACGAGATGATCGAGTACCTGAACGCCATCTTCAGCCAGGCCACGAACAACGCGGACGAGCTGCGCGAGAAGATGGACGGGGCGTTCGCCTTCATCATGATGCACGAGGTGGGGCACGCCCTGCGGCACCAGCTGGACCTGCCGGTGACCGGGCGCGAAGAGGACGCCGCCGACCAGCTGGCCGCGCTGGTGCTGCTGCAGGACGGCGACAAGGGCGCCAACGCGGCCGTCGCCGGCGCGCTGGCCCTGCAGACGGGCAACCAGTTCGACGATTCCGACTACGCCGACGAGCACTCGCTGGGGCCGCAGCGCCTGTACAACATCGTGTGCTGGATCTACGGCTCCGATCCGCAGAAGTACCAGCACTGGGTGACGAACGGCCTGCTCCCCCAGTCGCGCGCGGTGCGCTGCCCGGCGGAGTACGAGCAGATGGCCAAGGCCTGGACGCGCCTGCTGGGAATGCACTACGACAACTGACGGCGCACCCCCGCCGAAACGCGAAAGGCCCGCGGCAACCGCCGCGGGCCTTTCGTTCGTCCCGGCCGGATCACTCGCCGTCGGGGAGCCAGTCGAGCAGGCTTTCCATCGAGAACCGCCAGTTGCTTTCCAGCAGCGGCACCGCGTCTGCGATCTCGCCGGCCACGACGTGGGCGACGATCTGCTCGTGGGTGCGGGTGGACACGGGAATGAACCCCGCGTTCAGCATGTACGCGTACTCGTAGCGGCGGATCACCCGCTTCATGGCGTCGATGGTGCCCAGCAGGTACTCGTTGCCGCACGTCTCCAGGAGCGTGCGGTGCCAACGCGCGTCCAGGTCGATGCGGCGCTCCGGGTCGTCCTCGCCCTCCAGCTGGGCGTTGATCTCGGACAGCGCCGCGCGCCGTGCGTCCGTCAGCGGCGCGGCGGTGCGCAGGGCAAGCACCTCCAGCGTCCACAGCACGGGGTATACGTCACGCACCTCGCGCTGCGAAAGCGGCTTCACGAAGAAGCCGCGGCCCACGTCGGCCATCAGGAACCCCTCACGCTCCAGCCGAAGCAGCGCCTCGCGAATGGGCGTGCGGCTCACGTCCAGCTCACGGGCCAGCGCCGTGTCGCTGATCCGCGCCGATGCCTTCAGCTCGTCGCGCAGAATGCGCTCGATAATCGCGTGGTGCACCTGGTCGCGGAGCGGAACCCGGGAAATCGCGCGCCCGTTTCCGTGTGGCGGCTGGGCGTGTGGTATCAGTGCCATGGGTTTTCTGAGAGATGATACATGCTGGCGCGACAGGATCGCAGCAGACGGGCGGGCGCGCAACCCACGACAGGAGAGGGATGGAGGGGGACTTCGGCAGCCACTCCCGATTGTCCGACGCTTTATTGACCCGAATGGTTCACCGCTCCGCGCCGGACGCCGAGCGATGTCATCCCGATGGAGCGGCCACGGCGAACCTGCAATCCCACGGTGCTCTGCAGCGACTGAGGGATCCGCCACACACACTGCGAGAGGCACCACGGCTGTCTACCGGCTGATGCACCGGCTGGTTCCACGCTGCTCGCGATTCTACAGGAAACAACGGGATCGGTGCTTCCGGAGTTTCGGCGCAAGCCCCAGCTGTGTGGCGGATCCCTCGGTCGCTGCCGTCCATCGTGCGGGGGCTGGGTTCCGGGTGGCCGCTCCGTCGGGATGACAGGCGCTTCGATAGCTGCTTCGGCGTGCGTGCAGGTGAAGCCCCGGGCGGGATGCTGATCCGCTCTGGCGCCTTTGGATCGCGTGGACGATGTTCAGCCGTGGCATCCCTCGACCCCGCTTGAACAACGCCATGGTCTCCCGCCGCGACTTCCTTTCCACCGCCGCACGCGCGGCGCCGGCTGCCTGGCTCGCGCAAGGCGGCCCGGGCCAGCTCCGCGAGATCGGCGAGGAGCTGGCCCGCTTTTCCGGCACGCCGGAGGAGATCGCCCGCGACGAGCGCTTCTGGGCGCCGGTGCAGCAGGCCTTTACGGTCAATCGCGCCATCATCAACCTGAACAACGCGGGCGTCAGCCCCTCGCCCGCGCTGGTGCAGGACGCAATGAAGCGGCACCTGGACTTCAGCAACGAGGCGCCGGTGCACACCATGTGGCGGGTGCTGGAGCCGCTGCGCGAAACCGTCCGGGTGGGCCTGGCGCGGATGTTCGGCTGCGACGCCGAGGAGATCGCCATTACCCGCAACGCCACCGAGGGGCTGCAGATCTGCCAGATGGGCTTCGACCTGCGGCCCGGCGACGAGGTGGTCACGTCCACGCACGACTACCCGCACACGATCTCCACCTGGCGCCAGCGCGAGCGCCGCGACGGAATCGTGCTCAGGCGGGTGGAGCTCCCCGCCCCCGCCGAGGACGGTGACGAGGTGGTGCGGATCTTCGAGCGCGAGGTGACGCCCCGGACACGGCTGATGCTGGTGAGCCACGTGACCTGGGTGACCGGCCAGGTGCTGCCGGTGCGCGACGTGGTGCGGATGGCGCGCGCCCGCGGCATTCCCGTGATCGTCGACGGGGCGCACGGCTTCGCGCACTTCCCGTTCACCCAGCGCGACCTGGAGTGCGACTACTACGCGGCCAGCCTTCACAAGTGGCTCTTCGCGCCGCACGGCACGGGAATGCTGTACGTGCGCCGCGACAAGGTCCCGGAGCTCTGGCCCCTGCAGGCGTCGGACGAGGCGCGCCGGGCCGACATCCGGAAGTTCGAGGACATCGGCACGCACCCGGCTGCCAACGCGCTCGCCATTGCCGAGGCAATGACGTTCACCAACGCCATCGGCATCGCCAACAAGGCGGCGCGCCTCGTGTACCTGCGCGACCGCTGGGCGAACGCGCTGCGTCGGCACCCGCGCGTGCGGCTGCACACCAGCCTGCGCCCGGGTCACTCGTACGCCGTCGCGATGATGCAGGTGGAGGGGATCGAGGCGGGAAAATTGTACGACGAGCTGTGGACCAGGCACCGCATCATCACCAGCCCGACGAAGTGGGGCGGCGTGGAGGGCATCCGCGTAACGCCCAGCGTCTACACCACCTTGGACGAGATCGACCAATTCGTCGAGGTGATGTCCGCGATCCTGCGCAGGCCGACGTCGGGCTGATCGTCGGGACGCCGAAGGGGCCGGCTTCCGTGCATGGAGGCCGGCCCCTTCGTTCGTGCGAGCGGTGGCGCGTCAGTAGCTGCAGCGGTATCGGCGGCTGGCCGAGGCCGTGCCGTTGCCGTCGTTCACGGTAGCCGTGACGGTGACGATCTGGTTGTTGTACGTCCAGCAGGGCGTTGCCGTGCTGGTTTCACCGACGGTGTTGTTCGGGTTGGCGTTGGTCCAGGTCCAGGTGTAGTTCCCCGACCCTCCGGCGGCAGTCGCCTCGCAGTAGCCGTACTCGCAATACATTCCTACCGACAGCACCGACGAGGGCGCCGCCGGTGCATACGCGAAGGCGGCGAGTCCGGCGGTCATGGCCAGGGCGGCGAACGAACGTGCGGCAACGGCTTTCATCGGCGTCTCTCTCGTGCGGCAGGGTTCCAAAGACTCGCTTTTGTGCGAGGTAGGTCCGGAAACGTACCACCTGACGGACCCGCAGACAAGTACGGTCCCGCTGGGTGACAAGAAACAACACCCTCCTCCACGCGGCGGTGGAGGAGGGTGTTCGCGCATGCGATGGATCCGGCGGAGCGCGCTATGGATACAGGTTCTGCACGCGCCACAGGTTTGGGTCCGCCGGGTCCAGGTCGAAGCGCTCGCGTTCGTGAAGGCGGTTGGGGCGGCCCTGCCAGAACTCGATGCGCGAGGGGATCACCCGGAACCCGGACCAGTGCGGCGGACGCGGGATGTCGTCGCCCGTGAAACGCGCCTCGTACTCCTGCACGCCGGCCATCAGGTCCTGATACGAGCCCAGCGGCTGGCTTTGCAGCGACGCCCACGCGCCGATGCGGCTGCCGCGGGCGCGAGACGCGTAGTACTCGTCGGCCTCGGCGGCGGAGACGGGCTCCACCCGCCCCTCGATGCGCACCTGCAGCTCCAGCGGCTGCCAGAAGAAGCAGAGCGCCGCGTGGGCGTTTTCCGCCAGCTCGCGCCCCTTGCGGCTTTCCAGGTTGGTGTAGAAGACGAAGCCGTCCTCGTCGAAGCCCTTCAGCAGCACCATCCGCACGGACGGGTGCCCCTGGGCGTCGGCCGTGGCGAGCGCCATGGCCGTGGGCTCCGGCACCTGGGCCGCCAGCGCGCGCTCCATCCATTCCGCGAAGCGGCGGAAGGGCTCCGCGCGCTCCGCCATCCTGCGTTCCGACTCCATCCGCCGCTACCGTGCGCCGCCGTTGACGATCTCGATGGGCACCCAGGCCCGCGTGTTCTCCCACTCCATCACCAGGTTCACGCGGCTGGCGCCAGGGTCGGCGTTCAGCGAGATGGTGAACTGCTCCACCGGCGCGGCCGTGCGGCCCACCTGCATGGGAATGCGGGCCAGGTCCTGCGCCTGCTGGTACACGGTGCCCCACTGCCCCGTCTGGCGGCTGACGATCAGCTGCCACGCGGTTTCGCCGGGAAGCGTGTACAGCGTGTAGGTGCCCGCCGGAACCGATACGTTTCCGATGCGCAGGTCGTGCTGCGTCATCAGGTGGGTGGCCTGGTTGGCGCCCGTGCGCCACACCTGCCCGTACGGCACCAGCCCGCCCATGACGGTGCGCCCGCGCATGTACGGCCGCCCGTAGTCCACCATGATGCGGCGCTCCGCGAAGACGATCTCGGCCGTGTCGCGTGGGCTGGCGGGCTGCTGCGCCGACGCGGGTCTCGCGGCCGGAGTCGCGGAGGGCGCGGGCTGCGCGGGGGCGGTCTGCGCGGGCGTCTGCTCGGGCGGTGGCGGCTGCTGCTGCCCGGCGCAGGCGGCGAGCGACGCAGCGAGCACCAGGGCCAGCGCGGCGGGGTTGGATGTAACGATGCGGGTCATGCCGACAGCCTCTCGTGTGAGCGGTTCGATTCGATCGAAGGATTGTACCGGCGCGCCGCCCCGCCCGGCAAGCCGCGTCCCGCCGGGCAGGCGACCTCGCGCACACCGCACCCACGGAAGCGCGCTGTCATCCCGACGGAGCGGCCACGGTGCACCTGCCCGTACCCCGTCCTTTGCAGCGACCGAGGGATCCGCCACACACTCGAGGGAACGCGGGAGTCCCGCGGCGCTCCCGATCCAGGAGCGCGGCCCCTCCCCCGGCAAACTGCGCCGGACTTGAGCGGGCTGAGGTGCGCATCGAAATCGGCGGTGCAATTCCGGCCGCCCCCCATCCCCAACCCTTCCCCCGCAAACTGCGCGGGGGAAGGGAGCCAGCCCGGCGCATCACGCAAACTCGTTGCAACGCCACACCCTGTCATCCTGAGCCCCAGGCGCACCGTACCGACCCACACTCCAGACTACGCGGGGCGAAGGATCTAGCCGCGGACGCCTTGAAACTTGGGCGCGGCAGCGGGCACGGTACCCAAGGATTCGGCTTTCCTCGGGCCCAAGGGTCGGGGGTGAGGTGCGGGGGCGGAGCTACCGCGGCCTCGGGCTTGGTGACCGCTGCCGCGCCCGGGCTAAGAAGTGGCCGCGGCTAGATCCTTCGGCCCGCGTGGTGACGGGTACGGGCGGGTGGGGTGCGCCTGGGCCTCAGAGGGTGTTGAGAAATGTCAACTTGGCCGAAGCCGACGGAGCATGAGACCCGACATCGCAAGATGGATCCATGCTTCGCTACTCTCCGGCAGGCCCTCGTAGTCCTTGCTCAAACGGCGGCAGC